>NZ_JBHWUI010000057.1:0-46211 GCF_042737525.1 Kitasatospora sp. NPDC059973
GCGACCGGTCATCCGGTCGCCGGGCCCGCGGCTCATCGGGGTACCGCTACCGCTGCTTGCGCAGCTCCCGGACCGCCGTCTCCAGCCGGCGGCCGTAGTCGGCGTCGGCCTGGCGGAAGTTCTCGACCGCCCGCTCGACGATGTCCTCGCGGTCGGCCGAGACCTTGGCGATGAAGCCGGCCAGGTTGGCGATCAGCCGCTGCTTCTCCTCCTCGCCCATCAGCCGGTACAGGTTCCCCGCCTGCACGAAGTCGTCGTCCTCGGCGTGCGAGGGCGCCTCGTGGGTGCCGGTCGCGCCGGTGACCGCCGTCGCGGCCCAGAGCGGGCGGCCGGTCTGCACGGGGCCTCCGAAGCTGTTGGGCTCGTAGTTCTTGCGGCGGCCGTGGCGGCCGTCGTAGAGGTAGCCGTCCCGGCTGTTGGTGCGCGCCTCGGTGGCGTGCGGGCGGTTCACCGGCAGGTGGTCGGCGTTGATGCCGACGCGGTAGCGGTGGGCGTCCGCGTAGGCGAAGAGCCGGCCCTGGAGCATCTTGTCCGGGGACGGGCCGATGCCGGGTACGAAGTGCGACGGCGAGAAGATCGACTGCTCGACCTCGGCGAAGACGTTGTCGGGGTTGCGGTTGAGCTCCAGCTTGCCGAACTCGACCAGTGGGTAGTCGGCGTGCGGCCACACCTTGGTCAGGTCGAAGGGGTTGAAGCGGTAGTGGGCCGCGTCCGCCGCCGGCATGATCTGGACGCTGACCGTCCAGCTCGGGTACTCGCCGCGCTCGATGGACTCGCGCAGGTCGCGCTGGTGGCTGTCCGGGTCCTCGCCCGCGAGCCTGGCCGCCTCCTGCGCCGTCAGGTTCTTGATGCCCTGGTCGGTCTTGAAGTGGTACTTGACCCAGAAGTACTCGCCGGCCTCGTTCTGCCACTGGTACGTGTGCGAGCCGAAGCCGTCGAGGTGGCGGTAGCTGGCCGGGATGCCGCGGTCGCCGAAGAGCCAGGTCACCTGGTGGGTCGCCTCGGGCGACAGCCCCCAGAAGTCCCAGACGTTGTCCGCCTCCTGCGAGCCGGTGTACGGGTCCCGCTTCTGGGTGTGGATGAAGTCCGGGAACTTGGTGGCGTCCTTGATGAAGAACACCGGGGTGTTGTTGCCGACGAGGTCGTAGTTGCCGTCCTCGGTGTAGAACTTCAGCGCGAAGCCGCGCGGGTCGCGGACGGCGTCGGCGGAGCCGAGGTTGCCGGCCACGGTGGAGAACCGGAGGAAGGTCTCGGTCTCCTTGCCCACCTCGGAGAGGAAGCGGGCCCGGGTGTACGCGGTGACGTCGGCGGTCACCGTGAAGGTGCCGTAGGCCGCCGCGCCGCGGGCGTGCACCACCCGCTCCGGGATCCGCTCCCGGTTGAAGTGCGCCAGCTTCTCGAAGAGTTGCTGGTCCTGGATGAGCGCCGGGCCGCCGACGCCGGCGGTCTCGGTGTTCTGGTTGTCGGCGACGGGGGCACCCGCCTCCGTGGTGAGGGTGGGGCGCAGCTCGTCCTGGGTGCTCATAAGGGGGTGCCTCCGCGTGGTCCGGTCGTGACAACAACTCGATCCTAACTTGGACTTTGTCCAAGTCAATACTGGAACCAAAGTGAGAGCTCACCTATCCTGTACGCATGAGCGACCTGCTGGAACGACTTCGCGGACGTGGGTGGCGGCTGACCTCGCAGCGCCGGGTCGTGGCCGAGGTCCTCGACGGGGACCACGTCCACCTCACGGCCGACGAGGTGCACTCGCGCGCCGTGGAGCGGCTGCCCGAGATCAGCCGCGCGACGGTCTACAACACGCTCGGCGAGCTGGTCTGCCTCGGCGAGGTGCTGGAGGTCGCCACCGACGGGCGGGCCAAGCGGTACGACCCCAACGCGCACCGGCCGCACCAGCACCTGGTCTGCTCGGGCTGCGGCGCCATCCGCGACGTCCACCCGCAGGGCGACCCGCTGGCCGGCCTCCCGCGGGGCGAGCGGTTCGGCTTCGTCCTCTCCGGGGCCGAGATCACCTACCGGGGCCTCTGTCCGGACTGCGCGGACCGCGGCTGAGCGAGCGCTACGCGCTCAACTCCGCGTGCAGCGCGCCGAGCAGCCGGCCGGCCCGCTCGGCGACCTCGGCGGGGCCGTAGTCGGCCGCCCGCCGGCACCAGTTCTCCGCCTGCACCGGCTCGCCGCGGCGCAGCGCCAGCAGGGCCAGCCGCAGCGCCGCCCGGCCGTGCCCGGCGTCGGCGGCCCTGGTGTACCAGAGCATCGCCTCGGCCTCGCAGTCCTGCCGGGCCAGCAGCAGGCCCAGGTTGAAGGCCGCGCTGCGGCTGCCCGCCCCGGCCGCCCGCCGGTACCAGCTCTCGGCGATCTCCAGCGCCCCGCGCTCGGCGGCCCGCACGCCCATCCGGACCTGCGCCCGGCGGTGGCCGGCGTCGGCCGCGACCGCGTACCAGTGCTCGGCCTCGTCGTCCGCGTCGCCGCGCCGGTCCAGCACCGAGGCCAGCCGGAACGCGCCCTCGGCCGACCCGCCGGCCGCCGCCTGCCGGTAGCGCTCCAGCGCCCCCGCCAGGTTGCCGCGCTGCTCCTGGGCCACCGCCAGCTGGAGGGCCGCCTCGCCGTGGCCCTCGGCGGCGGCGCGCGCGTACCACTCCTGCGCCTGCCGGTGGTCCCCGCGCCCGGCGTGCAGCACGCCCAGGTTGAAGGCGCCGTCCACGCTGCCGGCCTCGGCGGCCTTGGAGAACCAGGGCTCGGCGCCCGACTCGTCGCCGCGCTGGAGCAGCACCACGGCCAGCGCGTTGCACGCCTCGCGGTGCCCGGCGTACGCGGCGCGGCGGTACCACTGCTCGGCCTGCTGGTCGCGGCCGGCCCCGGCGCAGAGCAGTCCGAGGTTGAAGGCGCCGTTCTGGTCGCCGGCGTCCAGTGCGCTGCGGTACCAGCGTTCGGCCTCGGCCGCCTCGCCGCGCGAGGCGTGCAGCGCGCCCAGGGCGTTGGCGGCGTTGCCGTCGCCCGCCTCGGCCGCCTCCTGCCACCACTCGGCGGCGGCGGTGAGGTCCCCGGAGTCGCGCAGCAGGAAGCCCAGCGCGCAGGCCGCCCGCGGCTCGCCGTTCTGCGCCGACTGCCGGTACCAGCGGGCCGCCTCGTCCAGCAGGCCGTGGTCGGCCCGGGAGCGCTCCTCCAGCAGCACCCCGAGCCGCAGCGCGGCGCGGGCGTGGCTGCGGGCGGCGGCGGTGCGGTACCAGGTCTCGGCGGTCTCCTTGTCCCCCGCGGCCTCGCGCATCCGGGCCAGCCGGTAGGCGGCCTCGCGGTGCCCGGCGTCGGCGGAGACCTTGAACCAGCGCTCGGCGCGCACGTCGCGCCGGTGCTCCATCAGGTCGCCCAACGCGTAGGCGCCGAGCGGGTGCCCGTGGTCGGCGGCGAAGTGCAGCCAGTACTCGGCGGCCTCCTCCTCGCCCTGGTCCCGCAGTTGGAGCCCGAGCGCGTGCGCGGCGGGCGCGCTGCCGGCCACCGCGGCCTGACGCCACCACTGGGCCGCCTCCGAGCGGTGGCCCTGCTGGTGCAGCAGCACGCCGAGGTTGTTGGCGGCCGAGCGCAGCCCGGCCGCGGCGGCGCCGCGCAGGTACGGCTCGGCGTCCTCCAGGTCCCCGCGGCGCAGCAGCAGGGTGCCGAGCCGGCCGGCGGCGTCCGCGTCCCCGTCGTCGGCGGCCTGGCGGTGCCGGGCCTCCAGGGCGGCCTGCTCCCGGGCGGCCAGGGCGGTCTCGAAGCTGGCGGAGTCGAATCCGGCCCGCTCGCGCCCCTCCTCGCCGCCCTCCTCGTCCTCGGTGGCGGCGCCGTAGGGGCCGATGGCGGCGGTGAACTGGCTGGCGGAGACGTGCACCAGGCTGTCGGGGCCGTAGCCGTCGACCGGCCGGCGGTCCGTCAGTCCGCCGGTGCGCTGGGCGGGCAGGGCGCCGGGCCGGTCTTCGGAGTTCTCGGAGCTATCGGCCCAGCCCTCGGTGTCCGCCTCGGTGGTCGCCGCGGACTTGGCTCCTGGCCCGTTCTTGCCGATCAGCCTCATGCCGACTCCCGCTCCCCCAGAGTGTCGCGGCATCCTCCCCCGGCCCGCGGCCGGACGGACCCGCTGCCGGCCTCCGGCCGAAGGGGTCCCCATGGGGCGCGCTGGAGCCGACGGCCGGCCAACAGCCGCGCAACGTCCCCCATGTGTCCCATCGTCGCATCACCCGCAACCCGCGTACACCTGCCCCGGCCGAATTCGGCGGCGCGGAACCGAAGCCGACGAAATTGCTTCGGCGCTTTGTCGATTTCCCGACACTCGGGTCCACAAACCCCCATGCCGGCGTCGGTGGCGACGATCGATCCTACCGGAGGGGCCCACACCACCCTCGGCGGGAAACGCGAGAGGCCCGGAGGATGATCCTCCGGGCCTCTCGGCTACTGAGTAGCGGGGACAGGATTTGAACCTGCGACCTCTGGGTTATGAGCCCAGCGAGCTACCGAGCTGCTCCACCCCGCGTCGGTAGTGAAACCATAGCACGGTCGCGGGGTGGAACAGGAATCGGTTCTCCCAGCTCAGGGGCTCGCGCCCGCCGAGGGGCTCGGCGAGGCCCCGGCCGGCGCGGTGGCCGAAGGCGTGGCGGCGGGGGTGCCGCCGGCCTTCTGCTGCGCCGCCTGGGCCGCCTTGATCGCGTCTCCGAGCGCCTTCTGGGCCTGGCCGTAGGCCGCCCAGTCACCGCTCTTGAACGCGTTCTGGCTGTCGTTGTACGCCTTCTCGACGTCCGCCCAGGCCTTCTGCAGCTCCGGGGTGGTGGCCCCGCCGGTGCCCGGGGTGGCCGGCGCCGTCGGGGTGGGCGTCGGGGTGCTCGGGGTCCCCGGGGTGGTCGGCGCGGTCGGCGTGGTCGCCGGGGCGGCACCCGCGAAGACCTTCTTCAGCGCCTCCTCCAGGGTGTTCTCGAACGCCACGTTGTCGTTGCCGTACACCGCGAGCACCTTCTGCAGCGTCGGGTACTTGGCACCGCGCCCGCGCACGTACACCGGCTCGACGTTGAGCAGGCCGCCGCCGACCGGCAGGGTCAGCAGGTTGCCGTACTCCAGCTCGGAGTCACCGCCGCTCTTCAGCAGGGTGATCTGCTGGGCCACTTCCTGGCGGGAGTTGAACTGCGACTGCACCAGGTTGGGCCCGAGGGTCTTGCTGTCCCCCGGCACCTTGAGCAGCCTGATCTTCCCGTAGTCCGGCCCCGGGTCGGCGCTGACCGCCATGAAGGCCGCCAGGTTCTCCCGGCCGCTCGGCACGAAGGTGCTGGTCAGCGAGAAGCTGGCGGAGGTGACCGCCGGGTCCGGCATCCGCACCGTCAGGTAGTACGGCGGCTGCGGCTGCTTGGTGTCGCTGGTCGGGTCGACCGGGATCTGCCAGATGTCGCTGCCGTTGAAGAACGAGTTGGCGTCCGTCACGTGGTACTGGCCGAGCAGGTCGCGCTGCACCTTGAACATGTCCTGCGGGTAGCGCAGGTGCGGCATCAGCGTGCCCGGGATGTCGGCCTTGGCCTTGACGGTGTCCGGGAACGCCTTCATCCAGGTCTTGAGCACCGGGTCGTTCTCGTCCCACTGGTAGAGCGTCACCTCACCGGTGTACGCGTCCACGGTGGCCTTGACCGAGTTGCGGATGTAGTTGACCTGGTTGGCGGCGGTCAGCAGCTCGCCGCGCTGGTTGGTCAGCGAGTCCTTGGTGGCCGTGCCCAGCGTCGTCTTGGACGAGAACGGGTAGCCGTCGGAGGTGGTGTAGCCGTCGAGCACCCAGACCACCCGCCCGGGCTGGCCGTCCGGGCCGGGCTGCACGACCGGGTACGGGTCGGCGTCGATCGACAGCCACGGCGCGACCTTCTCCACCCGCTCCTTGGGCGTCCGGTCGTAGATGACCTTCGCGCCGTCGGTGATCGCCCCCGCGTAGAGGATCTGCGGCTCGGCGAACTTCACCGCGTACGCGGCCCGGGTGATCGGGTTGTCCAGCGAGACGCCGCTGCCGCCGGTGTACTGGTACTGCTTGTTCTCACCGGAGTCGGTGGTGTAGTCGATCTCCTGGTTGGCACCGCCGACGATCGAGTACGTGCCGGTCTTCTCGCCGTAGTAGACCCGCTGCTGGTAGTCGCCCAGCGAACCGGTGGCCGGCAGGCCCGACTCGGTGAAGACCGGCTGGCCCTTGTCGTTGACCTGGTTGCCCTTGGCCACCACCGCGCCGTAGCCGTGGGTGTACTTGAAGTGGTCGTTGATCCAGTTGCGCTGCACGCCGTTGAGGTCCAGCTCACGCAGGCCGATCACGGTGTCCTGGGCGGTCTCGCCCTTGCCGTAGCGGTCCACGTCCAGCGTGGACGGGAAGGCGTAGTACGAGCGCTGCTGCTCGATCGACTGGAAGGTCGGCGAGACCACGTTCGGGTCCAGCAGCCGGATGTCCGCGATGGTCTGCGCGTCGGGCTTGAGCGCCTCGGCCGTGGTCGAACCCTGCGGGGTGTACTGGGTGGTCTGGCTGTCCGCGATCCCGTACGCCTGCCGCGTCGCGTCGATGTTCTTCTGGATGTACGGCGTCTCCTTGGCCTGCTCGTTCGGCTTGACCTGGAACTGCTGCACGATCGCCGGGTACACCCCGCCGATCAGCACCGCCGAGAGCACCATCAGCCCGAGGCCGATCAGGGCCGGTGCCCAGGTGCGGCGGATCGGGGTCAGGAAGAACAGCACCGCGCAGATGATCGCGACGAAGAACAGGATGGTCTTGGCCGGCAGGAACGCGTTGGCGTCCACGTAGCGCAGGCCGGTCCAGCCGGTGACGCTCTTGTACGAGCCGGTCTTCACCGCCAGCGCGTACCGGTCCAGCCAGTACGCCACCGCCTTCAGCAGCACGAACACGCCGAGCAGCACCGCGAGGTGGCCCTGCGCGCCGGCACTGGCCCGGCGGCCGGGCCCCTGCAGCCGCAGGCCCCCGTACAGGTAGTGCACCAGCGCCGAGGTCAGCAGCGAGACGATCACCGCGCTGAACGCGAAGCCGAGCAGGAACTCGTAGAACGGCAGCTCGAAGGCGTAGAACGAGACGTCCATGCCGAACTGCTGGTCCTTGACGCCGAAGGACGTCCCGTTGGTCCACAGCAGCCAGGTCCGCCACTGGCCCGAGGCGGCGGCGCCGGCCACCAGGCCGATCACCAGCGAGATCCCGATCAGCGCCCAGCGCTTGAACGGCGCCAGGCCGGCCCGGTAGCGGTCCAGGCTCTGCTGCTCCACCGACATCGCCGACAGCGGCGGCCGGAGCCGGTGCGCCAGCCAGATGTTGGCGCCCACGACCAGCGCCATCAACAGGCCGAAGACGGCGAACAGGCCGACCTTCGTCCAGAGCTGGGTGGTGAACACCGAGGAGTAGTGGACCGACTTGAACCAGAGCCAGTCCGTCCAGAACCCGGCGAACATGACGAACAGCAGGAAGAGCACCGCGAGTACGCCCAGGGTCAGCAGGAGTACCCGCGCCCGCCGGGAGGGCGGGCCTACCCTGCGCCGGAATCCCGGCCCTGAGCGTTCCGGCATCTGGAATACCACGGGGCACCTCAGCTGTGTCGTCTGGAATCGAGCGGTCGTCAGTGCAACTTAACCAGGCTTTAGCCGAGTTCCCACCGTTAGCAGACGGTTACTCCGGCGTTCCCCGGCCGCAGCCGTCCGGCCGTCCGGCCACCGGACGCGCCACCGGACTCCGCCGCGGCCCGGGCGCTCCCGGGCGGCCCCGCGGCTCCGCCCCGTGGGCGCCGCGCCCGCCCCCGCCGGACCTGTGGCACCGCCCGGACCGCCCGGCGTGTGAGGATTGAGGCATGTCCGATGTCTCCAATTCCCCCGACGACGTCTCCAAGCTCCCGGCCGCGACCCCGCTGACCCGGGCCGCGCTGGAGATCGACGAGTACGCCGCCACCCTCGGCTGGGACCTCCCGGCCCGGCTGTTCGCCCTGGTGGACAGCGCGGCCCTGCTCAAGGCCGATCCCGGGATCGCCAAGAAGCTCGGCCTCTCCGACAGCCCGGAGGCCGGCCTCACCCCGATCGAGCAGGACGAACTGCCCGAAGGCATGGAGCTGGACAAGTTCCTGGGCACCATCGCCTGGCCCGACGCCGTGGTCGGCTGCGCCCTGGTGGTCGAGCGGCTGATGCTGCCGCCGGGCGCCGAGCAGTCCCGCCCGCGCAACGCCAGCGACGCCCAGCTCGCCGACTGGGTGGCCAACCACCCCAACCGCGAGGAAGTGCGGATCACCGCCGCCGTGCTGCGCGACGGCAAGCGGGAGATCGCCCTGCGGCTGCGCTCCAAGGACGTCGCCCGCGAGGTGCTGACCGGCCCCGACCTCGTCCCCGGCCTGACCGCGGCGCTGCTCGCCACCTTCTCCTAGGCCACGACCGGTACGCCGCGGGCCCCGGACGGGATCGTCCGGGGCCCGCGGTGTCCGGCCGGTCAGCCGGTGGCGCAGGAGGGCAGCGCGGCGGTCTGCCCGCTGCGCACCTGCTCCAGCGACTTCAGCGCGCCGTCCAGCGTCTCGGTCCTGATCAGGGTCAGTCCGGACGGGGTGTTCTTGCCGGCCTCGGCGCAGTTGGCGGCCGGGGTGAAGAAGTACTGGGCGCCGGCGTCCCGGGCCGCGATCAGCTTCATCGATATCCCGCCGATCGGCCCGACCGCGCCGGCGTCGTCGATGGTGCCCGTCCCCGCGACGAACCTGCCGCCGGTGAGGTCCTCCGGCGTCAGCTTGTCGATGATGCCCAGCGAGAACATCAGGCCCGCGCTCGGCCCGCCGACGTCCTGGAGGCCGATGTCGATCTGGAACGGGTAGGTGTGCCGGACGCCGGGCCGGATGCCGACCATGGCGGCGCCGGTGTCGGGGGACTTCACGGTCGGGACGGCGATGTCGGTCCGGGCCGCCGCCGGGTCCGCCTTGCTCGCGTCCTTGACCATCGGCACCACGGTGAAGACGGCCGTCTCGCCGGGCTGGTGCTTGGTGACGGCCTTCGCCACGCTGTCCGCGTCGGTGACCGGGGTGCCGTCGACCGCGATGATCCGGTCCCCGGCGTGCAGCTTGCCCTCGGCCGGGGCGCCGGCCGTGACCGACTGGACGATCAGCTCGTTACCGACCGGGATGCCGAGCTGGGTCAGCGCCGCCGTCCGCGCGTGGTCCTCGGAGAGCGCGAACTCCTCGGCGTTCTGCCGCTTGGCGTCGGCGTCCGTCTGGCCCTTCGGGTAGACGTTGTCGTGCGGTACCACCAGCACGTCGTCCCGGAGCCACCCGACCACCGCGTTGACCAGGCTGGGCTCGTACTTGGCACCGGTGACCTGGACGGTGGTCATGTTGAGGTGGCCGCTCACCGGGTAGGACTCGTGGCCGGTGACGGTGATCACCGGCGTGCCCGTCTTCTCCTGCACCCCGAGCGTGTTGTACGTCGGCCCCGGGCTCATCTCCGTGTACGGCACCTTCATCATCACCGACGCGCAGAGCAGCGCTATGAGCAGCAGGGTGGCGGCGAGCATCGTCGCAGAGCGGCGTGGCATGCCTCGACAGTACGGGACGCGCCCGACGCCACGCCCGCCGGGCTACCGGCCGGGGTCCTCGCCCGGGCCGGGGGCGGCGGTGGTGCGTTCCATGGCGGCCATGAAGCGCCGGTGCTCGGCGAGGGAGGCGGGGTCACCGGTGGCTCTGGGGGACCGCTGGGCCCAGCCCGCCCACACGGCGGCGAACAGTGCGGCGATGACAGGAATGATCAACCAGGCGAGCGCAGCCATATCAGTACTCCCAGCTCGTCGTGTCTATGAGCAGACTAACCACCCCGCCGGAGAACGCGGGTGGCGCCGTCCGGGTTACGGCACGGCCGATCGGCTCACTGCCAGGGAGTATCCGGGGCGCCGGCCCGGACCCGTTCGGGTGAAGGCCCGGCGCGCCTGCGCGTCGGCGGTGTCCGGGTGGGTCAGCAGCCGCCGGCGCCGACCCACTCCTCCTCGCCGTCGGCGAACACCTGGTGCTTCCAGATCGGCACCTCGTGCTTGAGGTCGTCGATCAGCCGGCGGGCGGCGGCGAACGCCTCGCCCCGGTGGGCGCAGGAGACGGCGACGATCACGGCCTTGTCGGTGATCTCCAGCCGGCCGATCCGGTGCACCGCGGCGAGCGCCCGGACCGGGAACTCCGCGACGACCTTCTCGGCGATCCGGCGCATCTCCTGTTCGGCCGAGGGGTGGCAGCTGTACTCCAGCGCGGCGACCGACTTCCCGCCGTCGTGGTCCCGGACCGTCCCGACGAAGACGGTCGTACCGCCGGCGGCGTCGTCGCCGACCGCCTCGTAGACCTCGTCGAGCGAGAGGGGGGTGTCGCGGACGGCGAGCAGGCGGATGGGGTCGTGGTTGTCGGCCATACCCCCATGATTCCCCATCGCGGGTGACTTCGGGCAAGGGGGTTCCGTATCACGATTGGGAAATTTCGCATCGTGAGAATCGAGGCAGGCCGACCGCGGTGGGCACCGGTGGCGGGCCCCGCCCGCCGCGGCCGTCGAAGGGTCAGAAGCGGCGCCGCTTGCGCGCCCGCCGGACCAGCGCGGCCGTACCGACCAGCGCCACCGTCGCCCCGGCCGCGCCCAGGCTGGTGGCGGCCTCCTTGCCGCCGAGCCGCCGCCCGGCCACCGCGTGCTTCCCGGAGACCTGCGCCAGCAGCTCCGCCAGCACCTGCTCGTTGCTGTAGGTCGGACGCCAGCCCGCCTCGTGCAGCCGGCTGCCGGACACCACCCAGGGGTACATCGTGTACGCGAGGTCCCCGGCCGGGGCCGGGGTCAGTCCGAGCCGGTGCAGCCGGGCCGCGGTGCCCAGCGCGAGCGAGGCCGGCAGCTCCATCCGCCGGATGCCCGAAAGCCGCTCCACGTCCTCCTGCTCCAGCCAGCCGTCGCAGCCGACCGTGACCTCGCCCTCGACCAGCCCGAGCGCCGCGTACTCCAGCGCCGCCGCCAGGTCGTCCACGTGGCAGAACTGCCAGCACGGCCGGGAGCCCGCCACCACCAGCAGCCGGGGCGCCTCGAAGTGCCGGGTCAGCACGGTGTCGACGCCGGGCCCGACCACCACGGCCGGACGCAGCACGGTCACCTGCAGCCCCGGGTGGGCCCGCGGGGCCCGCCGGGCCAGCCGCTCGATCTCCAGCAGGTCGCCGACCAGCGAGGCCTCCTCGGTGGCCCGCAGCTCGGAGTCCTCGGCCAGCGGCACCTCGTTGTCGGCGAGCGCGCCGTAGACCATCGCGGAGGTGCACAGCACCACCCGGTGCACCCCGGCCGCCGCGGCGGCGGTCAGCACGGTCTGCGCGCCGCGCACGTTGTAGGCGCTGCGGGCGCGCGGATCGGACTCCATCCCGAGGTCCATCGCCAGGTGGACGACCACGTCCACACCGGCCAGCCGCTCGGCCACCGCCGGGTCGCGGACGTCCAGGACGCGCCACTGCACGCCCGGCACCTCGCCCCGCCGGTCGTCGACGGCGAGCACCTTCCTCACCCCCGGCGAGGCGACCAGGCGGGCGGCGACGCGCTCGCCGAGCACACCGGCGGCGCCGGTGACGGCCACGGTCAGTGGCCTTCCGCCGTAGGCTGGAGGCGGCGACGCCGTGATGTCCGGGGCGTCCTCTCCTCCGGTCAGCCCAGAGCGAACGTCCGAAGGCGGGGAACTCACCGGCCATCCTCCACGGTTAGCTTATGTGCGTACGTACGTGTGTCACGTACGTCCATCCTGCCCGAGGCGAAGGCCCGGCGGTGCACCCGGCGCGGACCAGCCGTGCGGGAGCCGCCCGCCGAACGCGAGTCCCCCACTCCGCGGACCGCCCCGGGCGGGCCGAAATTCCGCCACCACCCCGCATGACGGCCGACCGGATCGAGGACCCCGTGAGCGACCTTCCCTTCGGATTCGGCGTTCCGCCAGAGGAGCCCGAGGACGGCAAGCCCGAGGACGGCAAGGGCAAGCCCGGCGACGAGCAGAAGAAGAAGGACCAGGGCGGCGAGCAGGGCGGCCCCCAGCCGTTCGGCTTCGGCGGGAACCCCTTCGGCGCGCTCTTCGGCATGGGGATGCCCGGCGCTCCCGGCGCTCCCGGCACCCCGAGCGGGCCCGGCGGGGGCGACAACCCCTTCGCCGCGATGTTCGGCGGCCTCAATCCCAACGACCTCGGCGCCGCCTTCCAGCAGCTCGGCCAGATGCTCTCGTTCGAGGGCGGCCCGGTGAACTGGGACCTCGCCAAGGACATCGCCCGCCAGACCGTCGTCGCCGAGCCCGTCGAGGGCAAGTCCAAGGACCGGTCGGTCGGCGCCTCCGAGCGCTCCGCCGTCGCCGAGGCCGTCCGGCTCGCCGACCTCTGGCTGGACGGCGCCACCGAGTTCCCCTCCGGGGCCGGCACCGCCGTCGCCTGGAGCCGGGCCGAGTGGATCGAGGCCACCCTGCCGGTCTGGAAGGACCTCGTGGACCCGGTCGCCGAGCGGGTGGGCACGGCCATGGGCGGCGTCCTGCCCGAGGAGATGCAGGCCATGGCGGGCCCGCTGATGGGCATGATGCGCTCGATGGGCGGCGCCATGTTCGGCAGCCAGATCGGCCAGGCGCTCGGCGCGCTCGCCGCCGAGGTGGTCGGCTCGACCGACGTCGGCCTGCCGCTGGCCCCCGCCGGGAAGGCCGCGCTGCTGCCGCAGAACATCGCCGAGTTCGGCGAGGGCCTGAACGTGCCCGCCGACGAGGTCCGGCTCTACCTCGCCCTGCGCGAGGCCGCCCACCAGCGCCTCTTCGCCCACGTGCCGTGGCTGCGCGCCCACCTGTTCGGCGCCGTCGAGGCCTATGCGCGCGGCATCAAGGTCGACACCTCCCGGATGGAGGAGCTCGCCGGCCAGCTCGACCCGAGCAACCCCGAGGCGCTCCAGGAGGCCCTGGCCGGCGGACTGCTCCAGCCCGAGGACACCCCTGAGCAGAAGGCCGCGCTCGCCCGTCTGGAGACGGCGCTCGCGCTGGTCGAGGGCTGGGTCGACGCCGTGGTGCACACCGCCGCCGAACCGCACCTGCCGCAGGCCGGCGCGCTGCGCGAGACCGTCCGCCGCCGCCGTGCGGCCGGCGGACCCGCCGAGCAGACCTTCGCCACCCTGGTCGGCCTGGAGCTGCGCCCGCGCCGGCTGCGCGACGCCGCCCGGCTCTGGGCGCTGCTCGCCGACGCCCGGGGCATCGAGGGCCGCGACGACCTCTGGCAGCACCCCGACATGCTCCCCACCGCCGCCGACCTGGACGACCCGGACGCCTTCGTGCACCGGGATACCGCCGGCGACACCGAGGGCGGCCTGGACTTCGACGCGATCGACAGGCTGCTCGGCGAGGCCGCCGCGGGCGGGCCGTCGAAGTCCTCGGAGCCCTCGAAGCCTTCGGAGTCCGCCAAGCCCGACCTGGAGAAGAAGGACGACGGCGAGGACGGGAAGGGCGAGCCCACCGCATGACGCTCACCGAGACGGGCACGTCCGCCCTGCACGCGGACGCGGTCCGCACCCTGAGCGGCTGGCGTCCGGCCGGCCCGGACCAGGAGCGGCTGCGCCTCGACTACCTGGACCACCTGGCCGGGCAGCCCGAGGGCCTGTTCCGCTCCTGCCTGCCCGCCCACATCACCGCCAGCGCGGCCGTGGTGGACCCGGCCGCCGGGCGGGTGCTGCTGACCCTGCACCCCAAGGTCGGCCTCTGGCTGCAGATGGGCGGCCACTGCGAGCCGGGCGACCGCGACCTGGCCTCCGCCGCGCTGCGCGAGGCCACCGAGGAGTCGGGCATCCCGGACCTCGTGCTGCTGGCCGCCGACGGCGTACCGGTACCGGCCAAGCTCGACCGGCACCAGGTCCGCTGCACCGGCAAGGACCGGCCGGAGAACACCCACCTGGACGTCCAGTACATCGCGGTGGCCCCGCCCGGCGCCGAGGCGCTGATCAGCGAGGAGTCGCTGGACCTGCGCTGGTTCGGCTTCGACGAGCTGCCCGAGCTGACCGACCACTCGGTGCGCGACCTGGTGGCGCGCGCCCGGCAGCTCACCGGCTGAGGCGCGACAGACCTGAGGGGGCGCGGGCCGCTGTGGCCCGCGCCCCCTCTGTCGTGCGCCCGTCCGCCGCTGACCCGCGCCCGTCCGCCCCGCGTGGCCCGCCGCCCGCGCCCGCCAGGGGTGCGGCGCTCCGGTCAGCCGCAGGATCCGGCCGGCTCGGCCTCCGGCGGACCCGCGTGCCGGGCGCCCGGGATGTGCGGCAGCCGGGCCGCCGAGGCGACGCCCTCCAGATAGCCGCGCGCCCGCTCCGTCCGCGGGTACGCCTCCAGCAGGGCCCAGAACGAGGCGCCGTGGTCCGGCACCAGCAGGTGGGCGAGCTCGTGCAGCAGCACGTAGTCGACGACGTACTCCGGCATGCCCTGCAGCCGGTGCGAGAGCCGGATGGTCCGCTCGCTGGGGGTGCAGGAACCCCAGCGCGAGTTCTGGTTGGTGACCCAGCGGACCTGGACCGGCTGGGCGCGGTTGCCCAGGTAGGCGGCGGACAGCTCCCGCGCCCGGACCGCCAGCGCGTCGTCGCCGAGCACCCGGCGGCTCTCCTGGGCGGCCAGCTTCTCCAGCATCTGCGCGACCCAGCGCTGTTCCTCGGCGTGCGACATCCGGGCCGGGATCAGCACGACCGTGCGGTCGCCCTCGCGGTAGGCCGAGACGGTGCGGCTGCGCCGGGCACTGCGGCGGACCTCCACCCGGGATCGGTCGAAGGGCAGCTCGACGTGTTTCTCCGACGGCGCGGGGGGCTGCGCGGGCGCCGATCCGGGCTGTTGGTCCGGGCGCCCGCGCGTGCTCGGCGTCGCGACCTGGGACCCGGAGGCTGCACGGGCACGCCGACGCGACGCCGGGGGATGGGAGTCCCGTTCGGCTGCCATGGCACACGACGTTACCCGGTACCGCTGACAGAAGTCCGCTGCCATGGCCGAAATCTTTCGTGGAGTGATCGGGAACGAAAGGCCGACGGCGGGTGTCCGGAATGCGACCCCGTACCGGCCGGCAGGTTATCCACAGGGCATGCGAACGGATCATTCGATCATGTGCTCGTGCCTGTGGACAACGCCGGGCACGGATCCGCGCCGATCGGGCAGGCTGGCCCCGGCCGTCCGGAAACGATCGGAAGGAAATCCACCGTGCGCCTCCTGCTGAAGCCCGCCCTCTCCCGCAGCTGGCGGGACTCCGAGACCCTGCAGTTCGGCACCGTCCGCCAGTACGCCGGGGTGGTCGAACGCGCGGACCGGGCCCGCTGCGACTTCCTCGGCCTGCTCGACGGGACGCGGGACCGGCCCGCGCTGCTGGCCGTCGGCGAGCGGGCCGGCCTCGGGCGCGAGCCGACCGGCGCGCTGCTGGACGAGCTGGAGCGGACCGGGCTGCTCGACGACGCCGAGGCGGCGGGCCGTGCGCTGGCCCGCTTCCCGCAGCCGCACCGGGAGCTGCTCGGCCCGGACCTCGCTTCGCTCTCCCTGGTGCACTCCGCCCCCGGCGCCGCCCCCGCCGTCCTCGGCCGCCGGGCCGACCACCGGGTCGAGGTGCGCGGGGCCGGCCGGGTCGGCGCCGCGATCGCCGCCGTCCTGGCGGCCGCCGGTACGGGGGCGGTCACCGTCACCGACACCGGCCGGGTGCGGCCCGCGGACTGCTCCCCCGCCGGCCTGCCGCCCGGCGAGGTCGGGCGGCTGCGGTCCACCGCGGCCCGGGACGCCGTCCGGCGGGCCTCGGCCCGCCGCACGGCTCCGGGCACCCGCCGCCCCTCGGCGCGGGACCTCGACCTGGTGGTGCTGGCGCCGAGGGACGGCAGCGGTGCCTTCGCCGGCGGCGCGGCCGAGGCCAGGGAGCTGCTGCGGGCCGGGGTGCCGCACCTGTACGTCGGGGTGGTGGAGGAGTTCGGCGTGGTCGGCCCGCTCGTCGTGCCCGGTGTCTCGGCCTGCGGCCACTGCCTGGTACTGGCCCGCGAGGACGAGGATCCGGCCTGGCCCCGGATCCTGGCCCAGCTCGCCGACGAGGGCCCCGGCCGGGCCCGCACCCCCGCCTGCGACACCGGCCTGGCCACGGCCGTGGCGGGCCTCGCCGCCCTCCACGCCCAGGTCTACCTGGACGGCGGCCGGCCGCCGAGCCTCGACGGCTGGTGCGAACTCTCGGCCGTCGACGGCATGCCCCGGCGGCTGCGGCTGAAGGGCCACCCCGACTGCGGCTGCCTCTGGCAACCGCAGCCGCCGGGATGACCGCGGGCGGGCGCCGCGGCGACCGCCGCACGACAGGTCGGAAAAGGGGGCCGGGACCGGGGCGGCGAGCGGGCACAATGGCGTAGTGATGGTCGGCCCCCGGTCGTGGGGTGCCGGGGGCGTGTGGATTGGAGGCCCGGGTGAGCGATCTTCCGCGCAAGGCAATGACCCGCACGGCACGGCTCGCAGCCCTGCCGCTGGGAATCGCCGGGCGGGCCACCCTCGGGCTGGGGAAGCGGATCGGCGGGCGCTCCGCCGAGGTGGTGACGGCCGAGCTCCAGCAGGCCACCGCCGACCAGCTCTTCAAGGTCCTGGGCGAGCTCAAGGGCGGGGCGATGAAGTTCGGGCAGGTGCTGTCCGTCTTCGAGGCCGCGCTGCCCGAGGAGGTCGCCGGGCCCTACCGGGCGGCCCTGACCAAACTGCAGGACGCCGCCCCGCCGATGCCCGCCGCCAAGGTCCACACCGCGCTCGCGGAGCGCCTCGGCGAAGGCTGGCGGGAGCTGTTCCGGGAGTTCGACGACCGGCCGGCGGCCGCCGCCTCGATCGGGCAGGTGCACCGGGCCGTCTGGCACGACGGCCGCGAGGTGGCCGTCAAGGTCCAGTACCCGGGCGCGGGCGACGCCCTGCTGGCGGACCTCACGCAGCTGAGCCGGGTGGCCTGGCTGCTCGGCCCGCTCATCCCCGGCCTCGACATCAAGCCGCTGATCACCGAGTTGCGCGAGCGGGTCGCCGAGGAGCTGGACTACGAGCTGGAGGCGCAGGCCCAGCGCCGGCACGCCGAGGAGTTCGCGGGCGACCCGGACATCCAGGTGCCCGGCGTGGTCGCGCAGGCCGACCAGGTGCTGGTCACCGAGTGGATGGACGGCACCCCGCTGGCCGAGGTGATCACCGGCGGCACCCAGGAGGAGCGCGACCGGGCCGGGCACCTGCTGGCCCGGTTCCTGTTCGCCGGCCCGTCCCGGACCGGTCTGCTGCACGCCGACCCGCATCCGGGCAACTTCCGGCTGCTCAAGGACGACGGCCCGGTCGCCGGCTGGCGGCTCGGGGTGCTGGACTTCGGCACCGTCGACCGGCTGCCGGGCGGGCTGCCCGCCCCGATCGGCGCCTCCCTGCGGATGGCCCTGGCGGGCGACGCCGCGGGCGTGCTGGAGATGCTGCGCGAGGAGGGCTTCGTCAAGCCCTCGATCGAGCTGGACCCGGACGCGGTGCTGGACTACCTCGTCCCGATCATCGAGCCGGCCGCGGTGGACACCTTCCACTTCACCCGGGCCTGGATGCGGGCCCAGGCCGCGCGGATCGCCGATCCGCGCTCGCCCGCCTACAACCTGGGCAAGCAGCTCAACCTGCCCCCGGCGTACCTGCTGATCCACCGGGTCACGCTGAGCACCATCGGGGTGCTCTGCCAGCTGGGCGCCAACGCGCCGTTCCGGGCGGAGATGCGGCGGTGGCTCCCGGAGTTCGAGGAGCGCCCCACCACCCCGCCGAAGGCGCGCACCGCCACCAGGGCCACCAAGGCTGTCAAGAAGCCCTGACCGGTACGGGCAGCAACGGCCGCAGGCCGCTCCCCGGTTCGGGGGGCGGCCTGCGGCACGACGGGGGTGGAACTCTTACGGCCCGGCGCGCTACATCAGCGCGACGGCGAGGGCCTTGCGGGCCCGCAGCGAGGCCCGTTCGGCCCTCAGCTTGAGCCGGCGGGCCCGGGCGACCCGGGAGACGAGCCGTTCGTGCTCGGCCTCTTGCAAGCGCTCTTGCATATGGGCACGGGCCAGGGATTCGTGGAGGAGTTGCATCTCAAGGGTCCTGTTCTGGATCTGAAGTTCGGTGGTCTGCTCGGCGCGGACGGTCGGGTCAATGGCGGCGGGGGTCATGTCGTGGTCCTGCTCGTGGTGCGACGTAGGGAAGTGGACGGTGCGGGCCGCGTCGGCCTTGGCGGCGGCGATTCGCACGGAGCGGCGAAGGGCGCTGTCCAGCGGGGGCTGCTCTCCCCGGCGGACGGCCTTGGCTCCGAGCGCGGGGTTCACGCTGCGACCTCGGTCTTGCGCGGGCGGCCACGCGGCCGCTTGCGGGCCACGACGACACCCTGGACGAAGAGCTCGCCACCCCAGACGCCCCACGGCTCGCGCCGCTCCAGCGCACCGGTCAGACACGCGTCCTTGACCGGGCAGGTGCCACAGAGGGACTTCGCGTACTCGACGTCGGCGGGCGTCTCGGCGAAGAAGACCTCCGGGTCGAAGGCGCGGCACGGGATGGGGAGACCGAGCGCCTCGGCCTGCTCGATGGTGGTGATCTGCATCAGGGAAACCTCCGGAGGGTCGGCCTGGTCGGCCGGGGTGATCTGGCTTGTCTGCGGTACGGACGGGATGGGCGGCGTGATGACCGTGGACACTGTGGGCGTCTTCCTCGTCTTTTCAGTGGGTCCGGCTCAGCTGACTGGTGGGGCTGGGCCGGAGGCCCCGGAGGGCCTGGGTGGTCTTGCGTACCGGACAAAACAGAAGGGCCGCGGATCCCGGTGTGACGGGTTCCGCGGCCCTGGAGGTGCCGACCTGAGGCTTCCTCAGGTTCGTTCTCTCCAGGGTTCAGGCCCGCGGAAGGCCCGCATCCGGACGGCCGTGGCTCCCGTAAAGGCGGCCATGGCCTGCTCGTTGATCTGCTGCTCGTTCTGCTTCTGGGCGTTTCCGGCACCGATGACCCGCGCATAGCCGCCATGCATGGCGACGGCTACGGCCGCCTTCGGTGCCTGGGTCGGTCGCTCGTCACGCAGGGAGCGCGACGTGCTCACGGCCGCCCAGCCACGGGACAGACCGGTCTCGACAGAGGTGCCGTCAATACCGCCCGTGATATCCGCGCCGCAGACGCCAGTGTGTCCAAGACCACTGACAACGGAGGCGACGGAAGCGGGAATGACGGAGGCACCCACGGCTTCGAGACCCAGACCGGTTCCACCCAGCTCGGCGAGAGCCCGCAGGCGGGCGGCACGCAGAGAGGCAGCGGCGACGACGGTCTGGCCAGTCAGTTTGGTGATCATGATGGTTTCCACTGCCTTCGCCTCCTCTCGGCGTCTCGCGGGGCCTGGTTTCCCGGGCTCCGAACTGTTCGGATGTCTGTCTCGGTGGTGCAGGTGGTACGTGGTGCGGAGAAGCTGTCGGGCCCAGGAGGACATGGCACAGGCGTCACCCCGTGCGTTCGCGTCCCCTTGACCGCTCCGGCAGGCTATTGCGCTCCCGGTACGGCGCGCAAACTATTTTTCCGGCGAGTTTCTCGACGGCTTCCGAAGGAGCCCGGGGCATCGGCTCCGCCCGCCCCGGGGACCTCCCCGGGACCGGCTCAGGCCGGTTCGTCCGGATCGCCGTCCTCGACGTCGACCGGATCCTCCGTGAGCTCTTCCCCCGCACACAACGAGAGCACGGCGGCCCCGTACTTGTCCAGCTTCATCGCACCGACCCCCGAGATCACCGCCAGCTCCTGGGTGGTCGCGGGGACGTCCTCGGCGATCGCCATCAGCGTCGCGTCGGTGAACACCACGTAGGCCGGGGCGCCCTGCTTCTTCGCCTGCCCGGCCCGCCACTCGCGCAGCCGCTCGTACAGCGCCTCGTCCATCGTGGAGGGGCAGCTCTCGCAGCGGCGCAGCTTGCGCTCGACCGCCTCGGTGAGCACCCGCTCGCAGACCCGGCAGCGGACCGGGCCGCGCACCCGGCGCCCGGCGGAGCGCTCGCCCGCCTCGACGCCACCGCGCCCGCCCCGGCCCCCGGCGCGCGCGCCCGGTGCGCCGGAGTTCGGCCGCAGCCCGTCCAGGAAGCGGGTCGGCTTGCGGTTGCCCCGGCCGCCCGGCGAGCGGGAGAGCGACCAGGAGAGCGAGAGGTGCTTGCGGGCCCGGGTGACGCCGACGTAGAGCAGCCGGCGCTCCTCCTCGACCTGCTCGTCCGTCTTGGCGTAGATGATCGGCATGGTGCCCTCGGTGAGGCCGACCAGGAAGACGGCGTCCCACTCCAGGCCCTTGGCGGCGTGCAGCGAGGCCAGCGTGACGCCCTCGACGGCGGGCGCGTGCTGGGCCGCGGCCCGGCCGTCCAGCTCGGCGACGTACGCGGCCAGGTCGGCCGGCTCCCCGGCCGCCGTGCGGGTCCGCTCGAAGTCCTCGGCGAGCCGGACCAGCGCGGCCAGCGACTCCCAGCGCTCGCGCACCGCGCCGGAGCCGGCCGGCGGCTCGGCGGTGAAGCCCCGGGTGGCGAGCACCGCCCGGACCTGCGCGGCGAGGCCGGGGGTGCCGTCGGTGAGGGGGTCGGAGGCGGCCCGGGCGGCGCCGCGCAGCAGCACGCCGGCGTCCCGCACCTCGGGGCGCTCGAAGAACCGCTCGGCGCCCTTGAGCTGGTAGGAGACGCCGAGGTCGGCGAGGGCCTGCTCGTAGACCTCGGACTGGCCGTTGGTGCGGAACAGCACGGCGACCTCGCTGGCCCGCACCCCGGACGCCAGCAGCTCCTTGATCCGGCGGGCGGTGGTCTCGGCCTCGGTCGGCTCGTCCTCGTACTCGGTGTAGACGGGCTCGGGACCGGCCTCGCGCTGCGAGACCAGCTCCAGCCGGTGCCGGGCCGCCTGACCGCGGGCCTGCGCGAGCAGCCCGTTGGCCAGGTGGACGACCTGCGGGGTGGAGCGGTAGTCCCGGACCAGCTTGACCACCGTCGCCTCGGGGTGGCGGGTGCGGAAGTTCAGCAGGTAGTCGGGGGTGGCGCCGGTGAACGAGTAGATGGTCTGACTGGCGTCGCCGACCACGCAGAGGCTGCCCGCGGCGGGGCCGGTCCACTGGTCGAGCAGCCGCTGCTGGAGCGGCGAGACGTCCTGGTACTCGTCGACGGTGAAGTGCCGGTACTGGGCGCGGACCTGGTCGGCGATGTCCGGGCGGTCCTCCAGGATCGCGGCGGTCAGCAGCAGGACGTCCTCGAAGTCGATGACGCCGCGGCGGCTCTTGGTCTCCTCGTACACCCGGTACACCTGGGCGATCTCGGCCGGGTCGCGCGGGGCCTCGCGGGCCGACTTCTGCACCGCGGCCGGGTAGTCGTCCGGGCCGATCTGGGAGACCTTGGCCCACTCGATCTCGGCGGTGAGGTCGCGCAGTTCGGTGCGCTGGACGCGCAGCCCGCAGCGCGCGGCGGACTCGGCGACCAGCTGGACCTTGCGCTCCACCAGCTGCGGCACCGGGCCGCCCACGGCGCGCGGCCAGAAGTACTGGAGCTGGCGCAGCGCGGCGGCGTGGAAGGTGCGGGCCTGGACGCCCTCGGCGCCGAGCTGGCGCAGCCGCCCGCGCATCTCCCCCGCCGCGCGGGCGGTGAAGGTGACGGCGAGCACCTGGGCGGGCTGGTAGACCCCGCTGCGGACCCCGTAGGCGATCCGGTGGGTGATGGCGCGCGTCTTGCCGGTGCCGGCGCCGGCGAGCACGCAGACGGGCCCCTGCAGGGCGGTGGCGACGGCCCGCTGCTCGGGGTCGAGCCCGGCGAGCACCGCGTCGGGGCCGGACGCGGCGCGGTAGTCGTCGAACGGGCTGCCGCTCAAGAGGTCTTCCTGCATGCGTTCCATCCTCTCAGCCCGGTGCGACAACCGGGCGGGCTTGTCCACAGGCCCGGTGCGATCGCAGGATGAACGGTGCGCGCTCGGGCGTGCGAGGTCGATCTCACGCCGGGCGCACGCGGAATGACCGTTGCGTGACGGACGTTCCTCCCAGAGACCGCACGCCCTCTTTCCCGAAGGAGCCCCTCGATGTCCGGCAGCGTGACGATGTACAGCACGACCTGGTGTGGGTACTGCAACCGACTCAAGAGCCAGCTGACCCGTGAAGGCATCGGCTACACCGAGATCAACATCGAGGAGGACCCGAACTCGGCGTCCTTCGTCGAGTCCGTGAACGGCGGCAACCAGATCGTGCCGACGGTGCTGGTGACGCCGGCGGGCGGCGGCGAGCAGGTCGTGATGACCAACCCGAGCCTGATGCAGGTCAAGAAGGCCCTGGCGGCCTGACCCGCGACGGCCCGCGGGGCCCGGGCCGGCGCACCTCAGGGGGCATCGGCCCGGGCCGGGTCCACCGGCGCCGCGGGTGCGGGCAGCTGGGTCCGGGCGGCGAGGTCGCCGACGCCGTAGACCAGCCGGCTGCGGTCGGCGGAGTAGCGGGTCTCGATGACCCGGACGGGGCCGCGCCGGTCGTAGGTCACCCGGGTCTGGACCATCAGCGGCACCCCGGGGCCGCCCTGGAACCACTGCGCCTCCTCGGGGCCGGGCATCCGGGCCACCAGGTGGTCCACCGCCCCGATCTCGGTCCGGCCGAGCAGCGCGAGCACCGCCTCGTCCCCGCCGTCGATCTGGTCGGGCTCCATCAGCGGGGTGCCCGCGGCGAGGCCGGCCCGGTAGTGGCTCTCCTCGATCGAGTACGGCTCACGGTCCAGCAGCCGGAGCTGGCGGCGGACCACGATCGCCTCGCCGGGCCGGAGCCCGAGCCGCTCGGCGATGTCGACCCGGGCCCGGACGATCATCATCTCGAAGTCGACGGTGAGCTCCCGGCCGGCGTCGGCGGCCTCGCCGAGGTAGACGGCGGTGGGCACGGCCAGGCAGTCCCGCGGCCCGGCGAGCGGGTCGCGCGGCCCCGGCGGCGCCGGGGCCGGTCCGTAGGCGCGGTGGTCCAGGACGGGGTGCTCCCGGAGGTAGGTGCCCTTGCCCTGGAGCCGGACCAGCCGGCCCTCGTTGACCAGGACGTCGACGGCCAGCCGGACGGTGTTGCGGGCGACCCCGTACTGGCGCTCCAGTTCGCTCTCGACCGGGAGGGCGGCCTGGGCGGTGAATTCGCCCTCGGCGATCCGGCGGCGCAGATCGGCGGCGAGGCGCTGGTATTTGGGGGATTGGGTGGTGCCCCGGGGGATTGTCACCCGAGTGAATGTAGCGAGGGCGGTGACCCGGTTTCAGCCGATTCCGACAATGTCGACCCGGATCGGCGACGGTGGGCCCGCGGCGGGCGCCCTGGCCCGCCGGAATACGGCAGGAGGCGGCCCCTCCGGATACGAACGTCAGCGCGCCCGGCCGCCGCGAAATCCGTCCGGACCACCCGTTCGGCCGTGCCGGGCCCCTGGATGACCGGCGCGACGGAGGGCACGAAACGAAATCGGGGGCGCGCGGTAATAAGCCGCACGCCCCCGATTGTCGGAATTACCAGCGCGCCGCCGAAGGCAGCCGCTCCCCGTACCAGAGTTCGACCAGGTGACGGGCGATCGAAATCCCGGACGGCGGCAGGATCTCGCCCGCCGCCATGCCGGCCCGCAGCTCCTCCCGGGAGAACCAGCGCGCCTCGGCCAGCTCCTCGCCGTCCACGGTGATGGCCGTCCCGTCCGGATCGGCCTTGCCCATGAAGCCCAGCATCAGACTGGACGGGAACGGCCACGGCTGGCTGGCCACGTAGGCGACCTCGGCCACCCGCACCCCGGCCTCCTCGAAGACCTCGCGGACCACGGCCTGCTCGATCGACTCGCCCGGCTCGACGAACCCGGCCAGGGTCGACCAGCGGCCCTCCGGCCAGAGCGCCTGCCGGCCCAGCAGGCAGCGGTCCTGCTCGTCGGTGATCATCATGATCACCGCCGCGTCGGTGCGCGGGTAGTGCTCGGCCGCGCAGGAGGTGCACCGCCGGACGTGGCCGGCGCCGGCCTTCTCGGTCGGGTGCCCGCAGCGCGAGCAGAAGCTGTGCAGCCGGTGCCAGTGCTCCAGCGCGACGGCGTGCACCAGCAGCCCGGCGTCCCGGTCGGAGAGCATCCCCCCGACCTCGCGCAGCCCGGCCGGGCGGGCGTCGCCGTCGAGGCGCCCCGGCAGGCTCTCGCCGGCCAGCGCGAAGTACGACACCCCGTCCTCGTCGGTGCCGAGGAAGTAGCGGTCCCCGGTCTGCGGCGCCTCGAACGAGGGCATCAGCACCAGTTCGGTGCCCTGCCCGGTGTCCACCACGAACGCCTCGCCGCCGGCGATCGGCAGCACCTTGGTGGTCGGGTGGCTCCAGGCGGCCGCCAGCCAGGGCTCGTCGAACCGGTGCTGGGCCGCCCGGTCGACCCCGGCCCGGGCCAGTGCCGGGGGCAGCGGGCGTTCGGTCTCAGGCACGGTGCTCACTTCGTTCCATCCCCACGTGATGAATCATCCGGATGAGTGGTCTGTTCGCCAGGACGGGCCGCGGAGGGCGCCCCGCGGCCTTCACGCCGCCTCGCCGCCCGGCCGCCAGTTCTCGGCCAGGTCGGCCCAGAGGTAGGCGGTCGTCTCCACGCCCTTGGCCAGCAGGTCGAGCTCGACCTTCTCGTCGACCGAGTGCCAGCCGTCCGAGGGCACCGAGATGCCGAGGAAGAGCACCGGCGCGCCGAGCACGTCCTGGAGTTCGGCGGCCGGACCGGAACCACCCTCCCGGGTGAACAGGATCCGCTGCCCGAAGGCCCGCTCCATCGCCCGGACGGTGGACCGCAGGGCCGGGTGGTCCAGCGGGGTCAGGCAGGGCCGGGTCGCGCCCGGGAACTCCAGCGCGTACCGGATGCCCTCGGGCACGCGCTCCGCCACCCAGGACCGGACGGCCTCCTGGACCCGCTCCACCTCCTGGCCGGCCACCAGCCGGAAGGAGAGCTTGAGGTGCGCCGAGGACGGCACGATGGTCTTGCCGCCGGGGCCGGTGTAGCCGCCCCAGATGCCGTTCACCTCGGCGGTCGGCCGGGCCCAGACGCGCTCCAGGGTGGAGTAGCCGGCCTCACCGAGGGTGCCGTGCGACTTGGCGACCTTCAGCCACTGCCCCTCGTCGAAGGGCAGCTCGGCGAAGAGCTCGCGCTCGCGCGCGGTCAGCTCGATCACGCCGTCGTAGAAGCCCGGGACGGCCACCCGGCGGTCCTCGTCGTGCAGCGCGGCGGCCAGTTCGGCCGCGACCGCCGCCGGGTTGGGGACGGCGCCGCCGAAGGAACCGGAGTGGATGTCGCTGTCCGGGCCGTAGAGGTCGATCTGGGCGTCGGCCAGGCCCCGCATGCCGGTGCAGACCGTCGGCGTGGTCTCGGACCACATCCCGGTGTCCGAGATGATCACCACATCGGCGGCCAGCCGCCCGGCCTCCCGGCGGACCAGCGCGGGGAAGTGCGGCGAGCCGGACTCCTCCTCGCCCTCGATCAGCAGCTTGAGGTTGACGGCCGGCGCGGTGCGCCCGGTGGCGGCCAGGTGGGCGCGGACCCCGAGCGTGTGGAAGAACACCTGCCCCTTGTCGTCGGCGGCCCCGCGCGCGAACAGCTGCCGGCCGACCACGGTCGGCTCGAAGGGCTCCGTCGCCCAGCCGTCCTCCTTGGCGGCGGGCTGCACGTCGTGGTGCCCGTAGACCAGGACGGTCGGCGCGGACGCGTCCCCCGACGGCCACTCGGCGAACACCGCCGGCAGGCCGTCCGTCTCCCAGACCTCGACCACCGGGAACCCGGTCCCGCCCAGCTTCGCGGCCAGCCACTCGGCGGAGCGGCGGACCTCACCGGCCCGCTCGGGCTCGGCCGAGACGGAGGGGATGCCCAGCCAGTCGGAGAGGTCGGCCAGGAACTCGGCCTGGTGCCGGTCGATGAAGGAGCGGACGACGCTGTCCGGGGTTCTCGTCATACGGACGACTTTAGTTCGCCCGTGCGGGTGCCTGCCCCGGCCGTCCGGCCACCGGGCGCCGGACGGCCTGTAACGTCCGTCACCCCCGGCCGCACGGGGGCGGCGGCCGGGGGTGACGGGGGACACGGGGAACGCGCGGTCAGCCGGAGCGGCGCAGCAGCGAGATCCGCGAGCGGGTGAGCAGCGCGGCCAGCCCCACCGCGAGCAGCGGCAGGACGATCACGGTGACGCCGATGTCGAGCCACGGGAAGACGATCACGCTGTGGTCGGCCGTCTCCTCGGGGGACATCCCCGGGTAGGAGACGGACACGCCCTCCACCTTGCGCAGGGCCACCGCCGGCACCACCCCGGCGACCACGCCGAGCAGGGTGCCCATCGCGGCGATCACCCCGCACTGGAAGCCGGAGAGGCTCCGGCGGATCCGCGGCGCGGCGCCGACCGCCGCGAGGGTGGTCAGGTCGCGCTGCGAGTCGGCGGCGGCGAGCCCGGTGGCGATGCCGGCGGCGCCGAGCGCGACCAGGGCGGCGAAGCCCGTCAGACCGAGGCTGACCAGGTCGTCGTTGGACTGGAAGCCGCGCTCGACCCCGAACTGGGTGCCGTCGGCGAGCTTGTCGATCGCCGCCGTCGCCTTCTGCTCGGCGCTGTCGGACGGCGCCTTGGCGGGCAGCCAGACCGAACCGGCGTCATGGGTGCCCAGCCCGAGCCGGCCGGCGGTCTCCGGGCTCACCAGCGCCTGGCCACCGGTCGGGACGACGGCGCGGAACAGCACCGCGTCGACGGCGATCTCGTGGCTGGGCGCGTCGTGCACGGGCGAGGCGTTCAGCTTGTTCGACTGCTCCTCGGCCGGCTCCGTCACGCTCACGACGAGCTTGCCGTCCTTGACGTAGTCGGCGTCGAACACGACGGCCTTGCCGGCGGCCAGCGCCTGGCCGGCGGCCGGGTCGTCCACACCGAACAGGTTGCGCAGCAGGGTGGCGTCCCCGGCGGCCACCATGCTGAACGGGTTGACCCGGTAGGAGTGGTTCGCCCTGCAGCGCGCGTCCTCCTTGCGGAGCCGTTCGGCCTCGGCCGGGGCGATGGCCTCGCTGCCCTTGTCGAACAGCGGGCAGCGCAGCTCCTTCGGCAGCTCGGTGGTGACGTAGCCGCAGTTGCCGTGCGTCCGGTCGCAGTCGCCCTTGAGGCCGACCTCCTGCACGTCGGCGCGCCGGCCGAGGTCGGGGATGTTGCTCTCGACGGCGCCGCGCAGCTGGGGCAGCAGCTTCCCGTCGGCGGCCGAGCCCCAGCCGCTGCTCACCGTGACCGCGCCGGCCGGCGCGGCGGCGACGTACTCCCGGCGGTGCTCCTCATGGCTGCTGGCGGTGTAGATGCCGACGGCGACCGAGCCGGCGACGGCGGCCATCACCGCCGCGACGGCGGGGGCGGTGCGTCCGCGGTGGCGGACCGAGTCGCGCAGCGCGAGCCGGGGGCCGAGCGGCAGCCAGCGGCCGATCCGCCCGAACAGGCCGACCAGGTAGGGCGTCAGGGCGACCATGCCGAGTTCGGCGATCATCGAGCCGCCGAGCACGGCCGTACTGCGGTTGCCGAAGCCGCTGGTCGCGCCGAGCAGGGCGAGCGCGGCGCCGCCGGCCACCATCAGCAGGCCGAGCAGCGCGAGCTTGCGGCTCGGCGGCTTGAGCGAGTCGCGGCCGGTCAGCGCGGCGACGACGTCCTGCCGGGAGGCCTGGACGGCCGGGACGACGGCCGCGAGCAGACCGGTGACCAGGCCGATGCCCAGGACGCCGAGCAGGTCGAGCGGCTGGAGGTCGAAGTGGCCGAACCGCTCGCCGGCGTAGTTCTCGGCCTGGGTGCGCAGCACCGCGACCAGGCCGACGCCGACGGCCAGACCGAGGGCGGCGCCGGTGACTCCGAGCACGACCCCGCCGCCGAGGACGACCGCGCGGACGTCGGCCCGGTTACCGCCGCCGGCGGCGAGCAGCCCGAGCTGGCGCCGGGAGCGCCTGGCCCCGACGGCGAAGGCGGGGCCCGCGAGGAGCACGATCTCCAGCAGCGCCATGCCGACCACGGTGGCGAGGATGACGACGGAGGTCCGGTCGAGGTAGGGGGTACCGCCGCTGCTCTGGCCCTTCTGGGCGTAGAGCGGCACCTCGGAACGGGCCGGCGGGTCGAGCAGCACGCTGCGGGAGGCGACGGTGAAGCCGTACTTGTTGAACTCGGTCACCTTGGGCCAGTCGATCGCGGCCCCGGCCGGGAGCTTGACCAGCCAGCGGGCGCTCTCCCCCAGCGCGGAGCGGCCGAGGCCCTTGTCGGCGCCGGGCAGCTTCATCAGCGGGTCGACCAGCGCGCCGGGGCGGGCGATCAACCCGGTGGTCCGCAGGTCGCCGGGGTACTCGGCGACGGCCGTGATGGTGAAGGGGGTGGCCTCCAGACCGCGCGGGGAGGTGCGGTCGCCGATCCTGAGGCCGGAGCGGTCGAGGAAGTCCCGGGTGACGGCGACCTCGTGGCCGGCGCTCGGGGCGCGGCCCTCGACCACGTCGATCCGGCCCTTCCAGACCGGGTCGTTCAGGTCGGCCTCGGCGGTCCGCACGCTGAGCAGGCCCTGCACGGTGCTGGTGGGGACGAACGGGCCCTCGCGCAGCGGGACGAGCGTGGTGCCGGCCGGGACCAGCTGCTTGACCAGTTCGGCCGGCTCGGTGTCGAGGCTGCGGCGCTGCTCGGGCGTGTACTGGGGCCGGCCGTTCTCCACCTTGGCCTCGTCGGCGCCGGTGAGGTCGAAGGGCTGGTCCGGGTCCGGTGCCTGCAGGATGATCGAGCCGCGGTCGACCATGTGGATCTCGGCGTCGGACTGGCCCATGGTGCGGACGATCCGCTCGACGGGGTCGAGTTCGGCGCTGCGGAAGAACACGTCGGCGCCGGTGACGCCGAGCACGGGCAGCGCGACCATGGCGACCACGAGCGCGCTGCGGCCCTTGGCGCGCAGCGCGTCCCGTCGGGCGATCCGCAGGGCGACCCGCCAGGCGCTGAACCTCACTGCGCCACCGGGCCCTTCGCGTTGGTGGCCGCGGAGACCAGCAGGGTGCCGGCGTCCTGGCTGATGCTCTCGTCGACCATGCGGCCGTCGCGGAGGAAGACCACGCGGTCGGCCCAGGCGGCGTGCCGGGCCTCGTGGGTGACCATCATCGCGGCGGCGCCGGCGTCGCAGCGGGCGCGCAGCACGGCGAGGACGGACTCTCCGGTGGTGGAGTCGAGGGCGCCGGTGGGCTCGTCGGCGAGGACGAGCCGGCGGTCGCCGATCAGCGCGCGGGCGATGGCGACGCGCTGCTGCTGCCCGCCGGACATGTCGTCGGGGAAGCGGTCGGCGAGCTCGGGGATGCCGAGCTCCTCCAGCGCGGTCATCGCCTCGCGGCGGGCGGCGCGGCCGGAGAGACCGTCGAGCTCGCGCGGCAGCGAGACGTTCTCGGCCGCGGTGAGGGCCGGGATCAGGTTGTAGTCCTGGAACACGTAGCCGACCGAACGGCGGCGGACCTCGGCCAGCTTCTTGCGGTTGAGGCCGCCCAGGGCGGTGCCCTCGACCAGGACCCGACCGCTGCTCGGGGTGTCCAGCCCCCCGGCGAGCGTCAGTAGGGTCGACTTGCCGGAGCCGGAGGGCCCCATCACGGCGACGAACTCGCCGGGGTGCACCCGGAGGTCCACCCCGCGGAGCGCGTGCACCTCGGCCGCGCCCTGGCCGTGCACCCGGGTGACGTTGTCCAGGTGCAGCACCGGTTCGGTGCCGAGCCTGCTCGGATCGGTGTGGATCACACTTCCCCCTGCTGTTCTGGGCCCGGGGTCGCGGATGGCGGCCGGGCCGTGGTTCGTGAAGTCCGTACGGGGTTCAGGCCCGGGTGCGGCGCCGCCCGCGCCGGACGACCTCGGGCTCGGCGGCGCGGGCCTCGGCGGCCCGGGCCTGTTCGATCTCGGCGTGCTGGGCGAGGCGGGTCTCGCAGTGGTCGAGCCAGCGGATCTCGGCCTCGGTCTGGAAGATCAGCTGTTCGAGGACGAGCAGCCAGGCGAGGTCGGCGCCGGGGGCGGCCGACGGGCCGGCGCCGCCGGGGCGGGCCTCGCCGGTCAGCGCGCGGGCCTTGAGCCGGGTGTAGTCCTGGAGCGCCTTGATGCTGTGGCGGCGCTGGCCCTGGACGACGGCGGGCACGTCCACCCCGGGGACGGTGACCGCCATGGCCAGCTTGATCGCCAGCTCGTCGCGCGGCGGGCTGGTCCGCGGCACCGGGGTGTCGAACCAGGTGCGCAGCTCCGCGCGTCCTGCTTCGGTGACCGCGTAGAACTGGTGCCCCTCCTCGTCCTCCCCCGCGGGCTCGACCAGGCCGTCGCGTTCCAGGCGGGACAGAGTGGTGTAGACCTGGCCGACGTTGAGCGGCCAGGTGGCACCGGTGCGCGCCTCGAACTCGGTACGCAGCTGGTAGCCGTAGCGCGGGCCCTGGTCGAGCAGGGCGAGCAGACCGTGACGGATGGACATACCGAGTATGTATACCCGGTATGCCCGGCGGGCTCAAGCGGCGCCCCCTCCCGGCGAGCGGGTACCGTCGTGCGGTGTGAGCCAGTTGCGCATCGCCACCTTCAATCTGTTGCACGGTCAGCCGCTCGCCCCGGACGGTGCTCCGCGGCCCTACCCCGCCGACGCCGGTGGACCGTTGGCGGAGGCGGTGGCCGCGCTGGACGCCGACGTGCTCGCCCTCCAGGAGGTGGACCGCTACCAGGCCCGCTCCGGCGGCACCGACCAGGCCGCCGTCGCCGCCAAGGCGATGGGCGCCGCGGACTGGCGGTTCGCCGCCGCGCTGCACGGGCGCCCGGCGCCGGTCGCGGGCTGGGTGCCGGAGCCCGCCGTCCCCGCCGGACTCCAGGTGTACGGGCCGAACGAGGTCGGCGACGACGCGCCGCCGTCGTACGGCACCGCACTGCTGACCCGGCTGCCGGTGCGGCACTGGCGGGCCCGGCGGTTCGCCCCGGCCCCGTTCGGGCTGCCGCTGCGGGTGGCCGGCCGGCGCGGGCTCACGCCCGTCCCGGACGAGCCGCGGGCCGCGCTGGCGGCCGTACTGGAGGGCGAGCACGGGCCGTTCACCGTGGTGGCGGCGCACCTGTCGTTCGTGCCGGGCTGGAACATGGCGCAGCTGGCGGGGATCCGGCGCTGGATCGCCGACCTGCCGCAGCCCTATTTGGTCCTGGGGGACTTCAACCTGATCGGCGCGGTGCCCCGGACGGTGCTGGGCGGGGCCACCGCGCTGGACCGGACGGCGCCCCGCGCGCGGGTGCGCGAACTGCGGGCGGCCCGGCGGGCCCGGCCGGCCCTGGTCGAGCCGCGCCGGCGGCGGGTGCGCGAGCCCCGGGCGCGGCTCCAGGGCTGGTACGACCTGGCCCGCACGCCCACCTACCCCTCGCACCGGCCGGCCGTGCAGTTCGACCACGTGCTCGCGATGGGCGTGCCGCGCACCGCGGTCGGCCCGGCGGCCGCCCCGCGGGCGGTGGTCTCGGACCACCGCCCGCTGGTGGTGGAGGTCGGCCTCTAGGCGGTCCGGCCGGCCGCCCGGTGCCGGGCGGTCAGCTCCGGGGGTGCGTCAGCTGCCCGTTCTGGTGCGGCAGGTGCGGCTCCGGCCCGAGCGGGTCGTACTGGAGCAGCAGCATCGCCGCGTCGTCGCCGAGCTGGCGGCCGACGTGGCGGACCACGTCCTGGTGCAGGCGTCGCAGGACGTCCACCGGGTGGCCGTCCGCGCAGTGCGGCAGCCGCTCGGCGAGCGGGTAGAAGACGCCGGCCCGGTCCCGGGCCTCGATGACTCCGTCGGTGAACAGCAGGACGCGGTCCCCCTGCCGCAGCGGGACCTCGTGCACCGGCGGCCGGACGTCGACCGGGTCGAGGACGCCGAGCGGGGGCACCGTCTCGGCGAGCTCCAGCGGCCGGACCGGCTCGGTGCCCCGCAGCAGCAGCGGCGACGGGTGGCCGCAGTTGACGATCTCGGCGGTGCCGTCGGGCCGGACCCCGATCAGCACCAGGGTGACGAACTCCTCCTCCACCCCGGGGTGCTCGTTCTCGTGCAGGGCCCGGTCGAGGCTCACCGCGAGCCAGCCCGCCACCCGGTCCAGCGCGGGCTCCTGGTGGGCGGCCTCCCGGAAGGCGCCGAGCACGGCGGCGGCGGTCTCCACCGCACCGAGCCCCTTGCCCCGGACGTCGCCGACCACGGCCCGGACCCCGTGCCGGGTGTTGACCACCTCGTAGAGGTCGCCGCCGATCCTGGCGTGCGCGGCGGCGGCCTCGTAGTGGACGGCGGCCCGGACGGTGCCGACCCGCTCGGGGACCGGCCGCAGCAGCACCCGGCGGGCGATCGAGGCGACCAGCTGGGCGTCGGCCAGCGCCTTCTCCTGGCGCAGCCGCAGGGTGGCGCTGACCCAGCCGATCGCGGCGACCAGCACCACGGCGAAGACGGTGGCGCTGTGCACGGACTCGCCGAGCGAGTCGCTGCTGGCGGCCATCAGGAAGGCCACGGCCTCGGTGCAGAGGCCGATGGCGAGCGGGTACCAGGTACGCCGGCTGACCACGGCGGCCAGCGCGGGCACGGCGGTGAGGGCCGGCTCGACCGTCACCTCGGTGTTGCTGACATAGTCGAGGGCCACGACCAGCGCCATGCCGATGAACGGCAGCGCGAGCGCCGTCCTCGGCCAGGTGCCCGTCGAGCCCGGAGCGGTCCCCGGGGCCGGCCCGGCGAACCGCTCTCTCATCCATCCGGTCGCGCTCAACTTCGGTCTCTCCAGCAGAAGACGCCGGTGCCCCGTGGGCACCCGCGGTGATGACTGAGGGTTGGGGAATGCGGGCCTCGCTGGCGGCCGGAGCACAGGGGTTGACCGGTTACCGACCCCACAATAGGCACGAAACGTGCACTACGCACAGGTTTCGCCCGCTGCCGTGATGACTTGAATGCTCTGCGTGACTCATTCTTCACTGTTCCCGATCAGGAGCCGTTCCAACTCTTTTCGGTCGGGAAGTCCTGCGGGTTGTTCGATCCGACCGCTGCGGACGTACAGGAAGGACGCCGTGACCTGCTCCGGCGGAACTCCCAACTGTTCGGCCCAGGCGACCCGGTAGACCGCGAGCTGGAGCGGATCGGCGGTCTCCTCGCGGTGCGTCTTCCAGTCCACCACTTCGTAGCGTGACGCGCCGCCGAATTCCGACCGGCCGTCATCTTCCCGGTAGACCGCATCGATCCGGCCGCGCACCACCCGGCCCGCCAGCACCAACTGGAACGGCGCCTCGACCCGGTAGGGCGTCCGGTTCGCGTAGGGCGTGCGCAGGAACGCCTCCTTGAGCCGCTCCAGGTCCTGCTCGTCCTCGACGCCGTCGTCGTCCGCGCCCGGCAGCGCGCCCGGCTCGATCAGCAGCAGCGGCTCGATCCGGGACTGCACCCAGGCGTGGAACCGGGTGCCCCGGCGGGCGGCCGGCTGCGGCGGCCGGGGCATCGGGCGGGCCAGGTCGTGCGCGAAGCCGTCCGGATCGGCGGCCAGCCGCTGGAGCTGGGTGGCGGACAGCGCGGCGGGCAGCGGCACCTCCCGGACGCTGCGCCGGGACCGCTCCAACTCGCCGACCAGCGCGGTGAGGTCGCGGTCCCAGGACTCGACCTGGCGGCGGTCCTCGGCGGCCATCGGCTCCGGTTCGGGGGCGGGCAGGCCGGCGAGGCGGCGGTGCACCACCTCGGCGACCCGGCGGCGGGCGTGCTGGGCCGCCGGATCCAGCGGCAGCGGCCAGGGCCGCTCGACGGGCGCGGCCAGCGCCGGGTTCTCGGCACCCTTGGGCGGCTGCTCGGCCCAGTGTTCGAGCTCGCCCGCGCCGGGCCGCTCGCAGTGCGTCCGCAGCCGCTCCAGGAAGTCGGACGGGCCGCGCACGGTCTTCTGGCTGGGGCCCCACCAGTGCCCGGAGGCCAGCAGCAGCGACCGCGGCCGGGTGAAGGCGACGTAGCCGAGGCGCAGTTCCTCGGTGCCCGAGTGCTCGGCGAGCGCCGCCTTGAAGGCGGCCATCGACTTGCTGTTCCACCCGCCGCGCACATCGGGCAGGGTGGCCGCGTCGCCGCGCAGGGCGTGCGGCAGCACCCGCTTGACGCTGGTCCAGCGCTCGCGCGTGGTCGAGGACGGGAAGGCGCCCCGGACCAGTCCGGGAACGGCCACGACGTCCCACTCCAGGCCCTTGGACTTGTGCGCGGTGAGGACCTTCACGGTGTCCTCCCCGCCGGGCAGGCTGCTGTCCAGCCCGCGCTCGTACTCCTGGGCGGCGCGCAGGAAGCCGAGGAAGGCCGACAGGCCCGGGTCGCCGTCCAGGTCCGCGAAGCCGGCCGCGACGTCCAGGAAGGCGTGCAGGGTCTCCCGGCGGCGGGCGGCCAGGGCCTGGGGGGAGGCCGCGAGTTCGACCTCCAGGCCGGTGACCGCGAGCACCCGGTGCAGCACGTCCATCAGCGGCTCGGCGAGCGAGCGGCGCAGCTCGCGCAGCTCCCGGGCGAGCCGGGCGAAGCGCGGCCTGGCCTCCGCGGAGAACGGCAGCTCGTCGGACCGGTCGCCGTCCCCGCCGGACGCCGGGTCCAGGAAGGTCTCCAGCGCGTCGGCCAGCGAGACCACCTCGGTCGGATCGGCCTCGGCGACGGCCGCGGCCAGCGCCTCGACGCCCTCCGGCCGGGCGGTGCGCACCAGTTCGGCGGCCCGCCGGCCGAGCAGGGCGAGGTCGCGCGGGCCGATCCGCCAGCGCGGGCCGATCAGCAGCCGGACCAGCGCCGCGTTGGCGGTCGGGTCCTGCAGCACCTCGCAGGTGGCCACCAGGTCGGCCACCTCGGGCAGTTGCAGCAGGCCGCCGAGTCCGACCACCTCGACCGGCACCTCCCGGGCGACCAGCGCCGCGTGGATGTCGGGGAAGGCCGCGCCGCCCCGGCAGAGCACGGCGATCCGGCCCGGGGCGGTGCCGGTGCGGACCAGGTGGGCGATCGAGTCGGCCAGCCAGTCGATCTCCTGCGCGTGGGTGGGCAGCAGCGCGGCCCGGACGTAGCCCTCCTGCTCGGCGCCGGGAGCCGGGCGCAGCGCCTCGACGCCCTCGTGCATCGCGCGCAGCGGTTCGGCCAGCTCGTTGGCGAAGGCGAGCAGCCGCCCGCCGCTGCGGCGGTTCTCGCTGAGCGAGTACCGGGCCGCCCCGGAGCCGTCGGCCTTCGGGAAGTGCCGGGGGAAGTCGTCCAGGTTGGCGACCGAGGCGCCGCGCCAGCCGTAGATCGCCTGGCAGGGGTCGCCGACGGCGGTGACGGGGTGGCCGGTGCCCCGCCCCTCGGGGCCGGCGCCGTACAGGCCGGCCAGCATCAGCCGCTGCGCGACCGAGGTGTCCTGGTACTCGTCGAGCAGGACCACCCGGTACTGGGCCCGGAGCAGCTCGCCGACCTCGGGGCGCTGCTGCGCGAGCCGGGCGGCGGCGGCTATCTGGTCGCCGAAGTCCATCAGCCCGGCCGCGGCCTTGCGCCGCCGGTACTCCTCGACCAGGCGCAGCAGCTCCAGCCGGGCCCGCGCGGTGACCGGCACGGCCCGCAGGTCGTCGTTGCCGAGCCGGACGGTGGCGAGGGTGTCGAGCAGCTCCTCGTCGAAGGCGCGCAGCGCGTCCGGCTCGACCAGGTGCTCGGCGAGCTCGCCGTCCAGCGCGGTCAGGTCGGCGACCAGGTTGCTGAAGGTCCCGGTGAGCGCCGGGAAGGGACCGCGCGCGGTGCGCAGCACCTTGGCGGCGAGCTGGAAGCGGGTGGCGTCGGCGAGCAGCCGGACGTCCGGCTCGATGCCGATCCGCAGGCCGTGCTCCTTGAGCAGGCGGCCGGCGAAGGCGTGGTAGGTGGAGATCTCCGGCTCGCCGAGCGCCTCCTCGTCCGGTTCGGCCACGCCGCCGAGCCGCAGGGCCGCGCGGACGCGTTCGGCGAGCTCCCCGGCGGCCTTGTTGGTGAAGGTGAGGCCGAGCACCTCCTCCGGGCGGACGGCCCCGGACCCGACCAGCCAGACCACCCGGGCGGCCATCACCGTGGTCTTCCCGGAGCCCGCCCCGGCGACGATCACGGCCGGCTCCAGCGGGGCGCCGATGGCCGCCATCTGCTCCCGGTTGAACGGGATGCCCAGCAGCTCCTTGAGCTGGTCGGGGTGGCTGAGCGCGGCGGTCACCCCGCAACGTTAACGGGCACCGCCGACAGTCCGGGCCCCTCGCCCGGCCCGCTGTGGCCACCCCCACACCGCGGCGCTCACTCCACCACCTGGGCGCCGTCACGCTGGGCCGAGCAGCTGCGACGGAAGGTGCAGCGGTCGCAGCCGCCGCCGGTCCGCGGCACGAAGCGCTCGGCGAGGACCCGCCCGGCGGCGTCGGCCAGCAGGTTCTCGATCCACGGCTCGCCGTCCGGCGGGTCCTGGCGCTGCACCTTGGGCGCCTCCGGGGCGCCCTTGTCGGGCTTGCGCAGCTGCACCAGCTCGGCCCCGCCGGAGTCGGGGACGCGGCCCTCGAACCCGGGCAGCTCGTTGAGCGCCCCGGCCCGGACGGCGAGCTGGTAGACCGCGAGCTGCTTGTGCTCGGGCAGCGACTTGTCGGTCGGCGCCTCCTTGCCGGTCTTGAAGTCCACCACGTAGGCCCGCCCGGCGTCGTCCTTCTCCACCCGGTCCATCGAGCCGCGGATCCGCACCGAGACGCCGCCGACGTCCAGCGTGACGTCGAAGCCGTGCTCGGTGGCGACCACGTCGCGGCCGCGCTGCAGGACGTGCCAGTTCAGGAAGCGCTCCAGGGCGGCCCGGGCCTCGGTCTTCTCCTGCTGGGACTTCCAGGGCGCGTCGAAGGCCAGCGCGTCCCAGACCGTGTCCAGCCGCTCCATCAGCACGGCGAGGTCGGCGGGGGTACGGCCGGAGCCGACCTCGTCGGCGAGGGCGTGCACCACGTTGCCGAAGCCCTGAGCGGCCGAACCGGCGCCGCGCGCCTTGACCTCCTTGTCCAGGAACCACTGCAGCGAGCAGTTCTCCAGCTGCTCCAGGCCGCTGCCGGAGAGCCGGACCGGCAGATCGGCGCTGCGCAGCGGCTCGGGGGCGGCGGTGGGGTCGTCCAGGCCCCACCAGCGGTCCGGGTGGGCGGCCGGCACCAGCGGCAGGCCGTCCTCGTCGGCGGCCAGCGCCAGGGTGGCGAGCCGCTCGGCGGCGGCGCGGCGCAGCTCGGGCGACCGGGCCGGGTCGACGGTGACCGCGCGCAGCTCGGCGACCAGCGCGGGGACGGACAGCGGGCGGCGCGGGCGGTGGGTGACGTCCTCGACGGTGACCGGCGGGGTCCGGCGCAGCACCTTGCCGGTCCGCGGGTCGACGTCCTCGCGGTAGAGCTCGCGCAGGAAGCGGGACGGCTCGTCGCCGTCGTCGGCGGGGGCCTTGACGGCGGTGACGATCAGCCGCTCCTTGGCGCGGGTGGCGGCCACGTAGAAGAGCCGGCGCTCCTCGCCGAGCAGGGCGGCCGGGGAGAGCGGCTCGGCGAGGCCGTCGCGGCCGATCCGGTCGGCCTCCAGCAGCGAGCCGCGGCGGCGCAGGTCGGGCCAGAGGCCGTCCTGGACGCCGGCCACCACGACCACCCGCCACTCCAGGCCCTTGGAGCGGTGCGCGGTCATCAGCCGGACGGCGTCCGGGCGGACGGCCCGCACGGTGAGGGTGTCGGCCGCGATGTCCTGGGCCTCCAGCTCGGCGAGCAGGTCGAGGGCACTGCGGTGGCCGGTGACCTGCTCCTCGGCGCGGGCGGCGGTCTCGAACAGGGCGCAGAGCGCGTCGAGGTCCCGGTCGGCGTTGCGGCCGGCCGCGCCGCCGCGCAGCGCCGCCCGCTCCAGGCGCTCGCGCCAGCGCCGGCTGCCGTCCCAGAGCTCCCAGAGCGCGTCCTCCGCGGTGCAGCCGCCGGCCAGCCGCTCGCGGACCTTGCGCAGCAGGGTGCCGAGGTCGCGGGCGCGCCGGGCGTGCGAGGGGTCGAGAGCGATCAGCCGCTCGGGCTCGGCGAGGGCCTCGCGGATCAGCTCCTCGGCCGCGCGGGGCACCGCCGCCGCCCGGCCGTCGGCGCGCAGCGCGGCGCGCTCCTCCTCGCGCAGGGCGCGGCCGAGGCGGCGCAGGTCGGAGCCGTCCAGGCCGCCGAGGGGGCCGGTGAGCAGGGTGTGCGCGAGCTCGGTGGTGAGCGGGTCGGGGCCGGCGGCGCGGTCGTGCTTGTCCCGGGCGGCCTGCTCGGCGCAGACCCGCAGGGCGAGCAGCAGCTGGGCGACGGCGGGTTCCTCGCGCAGCGGCAGGTCGTCACCGTCGATCTCCAGCGGGACGCCGGCCGCGCCGAGCGCCCGCCGCACCCCGGGGATGGACCGGCCGCCGGCCCGGACCAGGACGGCCATCTCGCCCCACGGCACGCCGTCCTCCAGGTGGGCGCGGCGCAGCAGGTCGGCGATCGAGTCCAGCTCGGTGCCCGGGGTCGGGTAGGTGTACACCTCGACCCGGCCGCCCTCGCGGGACGGCAGCAGGGCCCGGTGCTGGGCGAGCTTGTCGGCCGGCAGCCGGCCCATCGGCATCCGCCGGGCCAGCTCGCGGGAGGCGGCGAGCAGGACGGCGCCGGAGCGGCGGGAGACCCGCAGCACCTTGACCTCGGCCGGGCCGCCGCCGGCCTGCCGGAAGGTCTGCGGGAACTCCAGGATGCCGTTGATGTCGGCGCCGCGGAACGCGTAGATCGACTGGTCCGGATCCCCGACGGCGACCAGCTCCCGCCCGCCGCCGGCGAGCTGGCGCAGCAGCCGGACCTGCGAGGGGTCGGTGTCCTGGTACTCGTCGACGAAGACCACCTCGTACCGCTGCCGCAGCCGCTCGCCCACCTCGGGGCGCTCGGCCAGCAGCACCGCGCGGTGGACCAGCTCGGCGTAGTCGAGCACCCCGCGCAGGTCCAGGACGTCCAGGTAGTCGGCCAGGAAGTGGGCGGCGGCCGCCCAGTCGGGGCGCTGCACGCCCTCGGCGAACCGCCGCAGCTCGGCCTCGCCGAGGCCGAGCTCCCGGCTGCGGGCGAGCACGGCGCGGACCTCATCGGCGAAGCCTCGGGTGGTCAGGCAGGCCCGGAGGTCGAGCGGCCAGTCGATCCGGCCCCGGCCCCCGCGGGCGTCCTCGGCGCCGCCGGCCAGCAGCTCGCGGACCATGACGTCCTGCTCGGGGCCGGAGAGCAGCCGCAGCGGCTCGGCGTAGTCCTGAGGGTCCTGGTGGGCCCGGAGCAGCGCGTAGCAGAAGGAGTGGAAGGTGGTGGCCTGCGGGGCGGGGGCGGAGGCCCCGAGCCGGCCGGACATCCGGTCGCGCAGTTCCATCGCGGCCTTGCGGCTGAAGGTCAGCACCAGGATCCGCTCGGGGTCGGTGCCGCGCTCGATCCGCCGGGCGACGGCCTCCACCAGCGTGGTGGTCTTGCCGGTCCCGGGCCCGGCGAGCACCAGCAGCGGGCCGCCCGCGTGCTCCACCACGGCGCGCTGGTAGTCGTCCAGCACGGGCGGGGCGGGGAGCGCGAGGGGGCTTCGCACCAGACGGTAGGGGGAGCTCACGGACGTCCTGGGGGTCGTGCTTCGGGCAACGGCGGACGGGCCCGCGGCGGGGCCCGTCCGTATCGAGCCTACGATCCTGCCCCGTCATTCCCGTCCTCGCACCCGGTTCGGCGCTACCGGCCGTCCCAGCGGGCCCGCTTCAGGTCGACCCGGGGCGGGTCGGCGAGTTCGCGCAGCGGGGTGCCCTCCTCGCCGTACCGGGCGAGGGCGCGGTGCTCGTGTCCGGGCAGGAACCGGCCGTCCGCGCGGACCACCCGCCACCAGGGCACCGAGCCGCCGTACAGCGCCATCACCCGGCCGACCTGGCGGGGGCCGCCCTGGCCGAGGTACTCGGCAACGTCCCCGTAGGTCATCACCCGGCCGGGTGGAATCCGCTCGGTCAGGTCGAGAACCAGTTCGGCGAAGGGCGGCAGGCCGCCCGGTCCGGCGTCGTCGGTAGCGTCCGTCACCTGCGGCATTCTTCCTCACCGGGCCCGGCGCGCGGCCTGGTGGGCATGATCCGCCGCGCCCGATCCGGCCCCTGTCCAGCACGGGGCGCCGCGGCATGCCACCATCTTCGGGGCGGTGAGTGGTGATACGAGGACAAGACCAGATGACCGGGACGGCTGACGTGGGCGAGGGCGAGGACTCCGACGAGTCTTCCGACACCATGCCCGCAAGCCCCGGTGGAGAGCCCGCCGCCACGCCGACACCCGAAGTCTCCCTGATCAAGGACCGGACGATCAAGACCCCGCAGCCGACCGAACCCGGAGCCGTCCCCGGGGCCGGGGCGCCCGGACCGGCCCCGGCCGGCGTCCCGGCCCAGCAGCCCGAGCCGCCCGCCGTCCCCGAGCCGTCCCCGGCGGCCGAGGAGCCGCCCCCGGTACCCGAGGAGCCCTTCCTGGTACCCGAGGGACAGGAGCGGCCGCAGGAGCACGCGGGGTACGAGGGGTACGACCCGCTGGACGACACCCCCTACCTGGACGTCGACGAACCGCTGCTCGCCGCCCGCGCGCACCGCCCGTCGGACCTGATCCGCTTCCTGGCCGGCGTCCTCGGCATAGTCGCCGTGTTCGTCCTGGCCGGGGTGGCGACCTCGACCACCACCGGCATCGAGCTGGACATCGCCTCCAACGCGCCGCGCTTCTCCCCGGTGCTCGCCACCATCACCGGCCTGGTCTCCAGCGTCGCGGTGCTCGCCGTCCCGCTCGCCTTCGCGGTCGAGCGCCTGATCAAACGCGACGGCCTGCGGGTCGCCGACGGCGTCCTCGCCTCGGTGCTCTCCTACGGCGTCTCGCTCGGCATCGACTGGTGGGTGGCCGAAGGCGCCTCCGAGCACATCCGGGACGCCCTCACCCGGCTGCCGATGGACAGCAACGGCACCCTCACCGACCCGGTGCACGGCTATCTGGCGCCGGTGATCGCCTACATGACCGCGGTCGGCATGTCGAGCCGGCCGCGCTGGCGGGTCGCCCTCTGGGTGGTGGTGGTCTTCAGCGGGCTCACCGAGCTGCTCGGCGGCTACACCACCCCGCTGTCCCTGCTGCTCACCGTGCTGATCGGCTGGTCCGTCGCGTACGGCACGCTGTACGCGATCGGCTCGCCCAACATCCGGCCCACCGGCCAGCACCTGATGATCGGCCTGCGCAAGGTCGGCTTCACCCCGGCCAGCGCCCACCGCGCCCCCGACGCCCCCGGCGGCACCCGCCGCTACTACGTCGGCCAGCAGAGCGGCCCGCCGCTGGACGTCCACATCATCGACCGCGAGCAGCAGGCCTCCGGCTTCTTCTACCGCGCCTGGCGGCGGCTGCGGCTGCGCTCGGTGGCCGTCCGCCGCAGCCCGCAGTCGCTGCGCCAGGCGCTGGAGCAGGAGGCGCTGATCGCCTACGCGGCCGCCGCCTCGGGCGCCCACTCGCCGCAGCTGGTGGCCACCTCCGAGCTGGGCCCGGACGCCGCGATCCTGGTCTACGAGAACGTCGAGGGCCGCATCCTGGACGACCTCTCGGACGAGGAGGTCACCGACCGGGTGATGGCCTCGCTCTGGGAGTCCGTCGCCGCCCTGCACGAGCGCCGGATCGCGCACCGCCGGCTGACCGGCGAGTCGCTGCTGGTGGTCGACGAGAAGGCGGCCTGCCTGGTCAACCTCTCCGGCGGCGACATCGCCGCCACCGATCTGACGCTGCGCATCGACGTCGCCCAGCTGCTCACCACCTTCGCCCTGCGGATCGGCCCGGAGCGGGCGGTCGCGACCGCCAACGCCGTCCTCGGCGCCGAGCGGGTCGCGCAGGCGCTGCCGCTGCTGCAGCCGGTCGGGTTGAGCCGCTCCACCAGGGTCGACCTGAAGAAGCTCACCAAGGAGCGCAAGACCGCCGCCCGGGCCCAGGCGCTGGAGCAGGTCGCCGCCGGCGAGCGCACCCAGCAGCAGGCCGAGGAGGACATCGCGCTCGCCGGGGAGGACCTGCTCAGCCGGATCCGCGGCCAGATCCTCCAGATCGCCCCCGAGGCGCCGACCGAGACGGCCAAGCTGGAGCGGCTGAAGCCGAAGAGCCTGATCATGGTGATCGCGCTCACCTTCGCCGCCTACCTCGCGCTGACCACCATCAAGCCGGCCCAGCTCAAGCTCTCCCAGATGGACTGGGCCTGGGCGGCCGTGGCGCTCGCCGCCGCCGCGTTCAGCTACGTCGCCGCCTCGATGAGCCTGACCGGCTTCGTCCCGGAGAAGCTGCCGTTCCGCCGCACCGTGGCGGCCCAGCTGGCCGGCTCCTTCGTCAAGCTGGTGGCGCCGGCCGCGATCGGCGGCATCGCGCTGAACACCCGCTACCTGCAGAAGGCCGGCATCCGCTCCGGGCAGGCGGTCGCCTCGGTCGGCGCCTCCCAGCTGGCCGGCCTGGCCGGGCACCTGCTGCTGCTGTTCAGCTTCGGCCTGATCACCGGCAGCCAGACCAACGGGGACCTCTCGGCCTCCCGCGCGGTGATCATCGGCGTGCTGACCGCCGCCGTGCTCGCCCTGGTGGTCGCGGCCGTCTCGCCGCTGCGGCGGTTCGTGCTGAACCGGCTGCGCTCGCTGTTCTTCGGCGTGGTGCCGCGGATGCTCGACCTGATGCAGACGCCCAGCAAGCTGGTCACCGGCTTCGGCGGGATCCTGCTGCTGACGCTCTCCTTCACCGCCTGCCTGGACGCCTCGGTGCAGGCCTTCGGCGGCAGCATCAGCTTCTCGGCGGTCGCGGTGGTCTTCCTGACCGCCAACGCGGCCGGCTCGGCCATCCCCACCCCCGGCGGCATCGGCCCGGTCGAGGTCGCCCTGATCGGTGCGCTCACCGTCGCCGACGTGCCCCCGACGATCGCCACCCCGGCGGTCTTCCTCTACCGGGCGCTCACCTTCTGGCTGCCCGTCCTGCCCGGCTGGATCTCCTACAACATGCTCCAGCGCAAGGGCGCCCTGTAGGGCTCCCGGTACGCGGGAAGGGCCCGCCGGATCGCTCCGGCGGGCCCTTCCGGCGTCTGCTAGTAGACCGGCTTGTGCGGCTCGACCTGGTTCACCCAGCCGAGCACGCCGCCGCCGAGGTGGACGGCGTTGGAGAACCCGGCCGCCTTCACCACGGCCAGCACCTCGGCCGAGCGGACGCCCGACTTGCAGTGCAGCACGATCTTCCGGTCCTGCGGCAGCGACTCCAGCGCGTTGCCCATCAGGAACTCGTTCTTCGGGATCAGCACCGCGCCGGGGATGTTGACGATCTCGTACTCGCCGGGCTCGCGGACGTCGATCAGGAAGATGTCCTCCTTGTCGTCCTGCCACTGCTTGAGCTGCTTCGAGGTGATCGTCGAACCGGCGGCGGCGGCCTGGGCCTCCTCCGACACGACGCCGCAGAAGGCCTCGTAGTCGATCAGCTCGGTGACCGTCGGGTTCTCGCCGCAGAGCGCGCAGTTCGGGTCCTTGCGGACCTTCACCTGGCGGTAGTTCATCTCCAGGGCGTCGTAGATCATCAGCCGGCCGACCAGCGGCTCGCCGACACCGGCCAGCAGCTTGATCGCCTCGGTGACCTGGATCGAGCCGATGGACGCGCAGAGCACGCCCAGCACGCCGCCCTCGGCGCAGGACGGGACCATGCCCGCCGGCGGGGCCTCGGGGTAGAGGCAGCGGTAGCACGGGCCGTGCTCGGCCCAGAACACGCTGGCCTGGCCGTCGAAGCGGTAGATCGAGCCCCACACGTAGGGCTTGCCGAGCAGCACCGCGGCGTCGTTCACCAGGTACCGGGTGGCGAAGTTGTCGGTCCCGTCGACGATCAGGTCGTAGCCGGAGAAGATCTCCATCACGTTGTCGTTGTCGAGGCGCTCCTCGTGGAGGATCACGTCCACGTAGGGGTTGATCTCCTTGACCGAGTCCCGCGCCGACTCGCCCTTGGAGCGGCCGATGTCCGACTGGCCGTGGATGATCTGCCGCTGCAGGTTGGACTCGTCCACCACGTCGAACTCGACGATGCCGAGCGTGCCCACGCCGGCGGCGGCGAGGTACATCAGCGCGGGCGAGCCCAGGCCGCCGGCGCCGACGCACAGCACCTTGGCGTTCTTCAGCCGCTTCTGCCCGGCCATGCCCACGTCGGGGATGATCAGGTGGCGGGAGTACCTGCGGACCTCGTCGACGGTGAGCTCGGCGGCCGGCTCGACCAGGGGTGGCAGCGACACGGGGACTCCGATGGTCGTCGGTTCAGGTGGCCAGGGGCCGACCTCTAGTGGCTTCACGCTCCGCCACCGCGGTGGCTCAGCTAGGCCAACAGTGTCATGCCGCCCCGGTATTCCGAGACAGTCCGTCCGACTGGCGAGACAGCCGGCCTCGGATGCTGGGACCGCCCGCCGGAGCCCCCCGGGGCGGCGGACGACGGGCGCCCGGGAGCGCCGCGGCCCGCCTCAGCGGGGCCGTCGCGCACCCGGGCACCACGGGCCGGCGGGTCAGACCCGGCAGGCCGTCTCCAGCCAGACGTCACCCAGCGACTCCTCCAGCGGCACCTGTGTCCGCCAGCCGAGACGGTCCCGGGCGGTCCGCACGTCCGCCTGGCGCCACGGCACCGGCTCGCCCGCCGGGCCCCGCCCCTCGGCCGGCCGTGCCTCCGCGGGCCGGTGGTACGGGCCGCCGTGCTGGCCCGCGTGCCGGTCGACGTGCCGGTCCGCGGGCCGGTCGACGTGCTCGACCGGCCCGCCGGCCTGCGCGGGGAGCAGGACCGGCCGGTTCTCCTCCACGATCGCCCCCTCGAAGCCCGAGGCCCGGACCAGCAGCTGGGCCGCCTCGCGGGCCCGGACGGCGTGCCCGCTGCCGATGTTGATCACCCCGGTGGCCGCCGACACCGCCGCCGCCTGGATCGCCCGGGCGACGTCCCGGACGTCGACGAAATCCCGGTATCCGGACAGGTCCGGCATCCGCACCTGCGACTCCTCGCGCTCCAGCGCCCGGCGCAGCCCCTCGGCGAGCCGCCCGAACAGCGAGGCCGTCGGCGCCCCCGGCCCCACCACGTCGAACACCCGGAGCACCGCCGCGTCCAGCCCGGAGGCCAGCACCAGCTCCGTCCCGGCGAGCTTGGAGACCCCGTACGGGCCGACCGGGCGCGGCTCGGCGCCCTCCGAGACCGGGACCCCGCCCGGCACCGGCCCGTACTCGGCCGCCGAGCCGACGTGCACCAGCCGGGCCGGCTCCCGGCTGCGCCGGATCGCCTCGCAGACCGTGGCGACGGCCAGCGTGTTCGCCCGGATCAGCGTCCGCGAGCTGCCGTAGGTGGCGCCCGCGCAGTTGATCACCACCTGGGGCGCGACCGCGTCCAGGAACCGGGCGAGCGCGCCCGGACTCCCGGTGGTCAGGTCGAAGCGGATGTCGGCCGAGTCGCGCCGGCCGAGCACCGTCACCTGCAACTCCTGGTCCACGAGCAGACGATCGGTGACCCGGCGGCCGATAAAGCCGTCGGCGCCCAGCAGCAGCACCCTCATCGGGGGTGTCCTTCCACGAAGCGAGGTCGGGTACGACCTGGCGGACAGAGTGAACAACGGGGAGGTCGAACGGTTCGGTGGGGCCGGGCTCAGCGGTGCGTGTCGGCCCGGTCGAGCACCGGCCAGGCGTACGCCAGCAGGGCGAGCGCGACCGCGCCGCCGCCGAGCAGCCAGGCCGTCGACGCGGAGCGGCCCAGGAGGAGCGGCGCCGCGACGGCGGCCGGCCCGGCGAGCGCGCCCAGCGCGGCGGCGGCGGTCCGGCCGGACCGGGCCAGCAGCGCGGGCAGCACCAGCAGCAGCCCGAGCACACCCTGCGCCGCCCATTGGGCGGGGTCGGCCCGCTCGGCCACCAGGTGCGGCAGTCCGCCGCCGGGGCCCGGCCCGGGCCGGGGCGCCACGGCCGTCAGCACCGCGAGGGCGGCGAAGGTGAGGACCGCGAGGACGGCCAGGTGCAGGGCGACGGCCACCGGCAGCACCGGCCGCATCCGGGCCCGGAACTCCGCGAGGGTGCCCGCCACGCGCAGGTGGCCGCGGGCGATGTGCCGGAACCACCGCGCCGCCCACTCGGCCGACCCGGCCGACAGCGCCGCGGCCAGCACCAGCGCGGCCGTCGCCCGGGTGTCCCCGGTGCCGGACGCCCCGAACCCGGCGCCGACCCCGGCCAGCGGGAGCAGCAGCAGGGCGGCCACCCCGCACCCGTGGCCCAGCCCGGCCGGCCGCAACCGCCGGGCCCGGGGGCCGGGGCCCCCGGCGGACGGTCCGAGCCCGGCGTCCGGCAGGTCGACGGCCGGGGC
>NZ_JBHWUI010000058.1:0-46186 GCF_042737525.1 Kitasatospora sp. NPDC059973
GCCCCGGGGCATCAGCGCGCCGGGGCGGCCGCCGTCGAAGGGCCCGGACATGCGAAAGGGACCCTGGGGGCCAGGGTCCCTTTTCGCGTGCTCCCGCCGGGGCGGGAAACGGGTCAGGCGCTCTTGCGGGTGTCCCGCGGGTGTACCGCGAGGTTCATCCCTCCGGAGCGGAGTACGGCCAGCCGCTCGGCCAGCACCTCCTCCAGCTCCTCGCGCGTGCGGCGCTCCATCAGCATGTCCCAATGGGTACGCGTGGGCTTGGTCTTCTTCTCCTCAGGCTCGTCACCGTCGAGGAGTACCGCCTCCTGGCCGCAGAAGCGGCATTCCCAGGCCGAGGGGATCTCCGCCTCGACCGAGAAAGGAACCTCGAATCGGTGTCCGTTCTGACATGCGTACTCGACGGTCTGGCGGGGAGCCAGATCGATACCACGGTCGGTCTCGTAGCTAGTGGCCCCGAGTCGCGTGCCGCGGAGAGCTCGCTCGCTCATGAATCGTGCCTCCCGGGCTTATGGCCCACAGGACTAGTGGTCGCTGTTCTTCGTCGTTCGGTCAACGCTCGGCTTCCGACGAAGATTCCCGTCCCGGGACATGCGTCGTCTGTCGTGCCGCCCCTGTTTGTACCCACCGGCGCCCGATTTGTCACATCTGGCCGTGGATATCACCCCAGGTGTCACCTATTTCACATCTGGTGATCGGTCGGCCTTTCCACCACGAGCCTACCGGGACGGGATCCACCGCCCTACGTCGCCCCGCCCCGGCGGGCCCCTTTCAGGCCAGCGGCCGGAACCGCAGGGGCGCGTGCTCCTTGCCCAGGTCGACCGCCTGCGGCTGCTGGACCGGCTCGGCCACCGGTACCGGCGGCGGGCCGGCCGGGCGCGGCGGGACGTCGACCGGCGCGGCCGCCTCGGTCCGGGTGTCGCGGTGCGGGAGCAGGGCGATCACCGCCTCGCGCAGCTGGGCCGGGGCCTCCTCGTCCAGCGGGTCGACGGTGGCCGGCACCTGGAGGCGGACCGGTGTGCCGGTGCCGATCCGGGCGTAGCCGCGGCCGGCCGGGGCGTGCGCGGCGGGCACGATGTCCAGCGGCGCGCCGAGCGTGCCGTAGGACTCCTCGGGGCCGGTCGGGCCGAGTAGGACGCGGGCCCGGGTGGTGGCCCGCACGGTCGGGGTGATCCGGTCCCGGGCCTCGATGTCGTCGGCGAACACGACGGTGACCCGGGCGGCCCGGCCGTGCCGCAGCGGGAGCTCCAGCAGGTCCTGCGGGTCCGGCCGGCCCTCGGCGTGGGCCAGCTCGCTCAGCTCGGTCGGGTGGTCGAGCAGCAGCCAGAGCGGCCGGGTGACGTCCTCGGGCGCGGCCGCCCCCGCGTGCCGGGCGGCGTTCAGCGCGGTCAGCCGGCGCTCGGTCTCCTGGGCGACCCACTCCAGCGCGGCCAGCGCGCCGTGCAGGCTGGTCTCCACGGTGTGCACGCCGGGCCGGTTGACCAGGCAGGCGTGCTCGCCGGTGCCGGCGCCGTCGATCACCACCAGGTCGCCGTGGGGCAGCGCCTGGAGCGCGATCGACCGGATCAGGCTGGAGGTGCCGTAGCCGGTCACGCCGAGCGCCAGCAGGTGCGGCTCGCCCGAGCGGGGGCCGGTGCGCCAGACCACCGGCGGCTGCTGGGTGACGGCGCCGCCCTGGCCCACCGGGATGGTCCGGGCGCTGCCGGCCTCGTCGGTGAAGCCCAGCACGATCTCGCCGGGGGTGGTCACGAAGCGCTGGGCCGCGATGTCGGTGGGCAGCGGGGCCAGGGCGGCGATCCGCAGCCGGTTGGACTCCTCGTCCCAGTCGAAGCGGTACTCCCGGGCGCGGCCGGCCTTGCCCTGGACGACCTGCTCGATCCGGGCCCGGGCGGCGGGCTCGGTGTCGGTGAAGTAGGCCGGGTAGACCAGCTCCAGCCGGGAGAGCCGCCCCTCGGCGTCGAACTCCCAGGAGCCGAAGACGTCCTTGTAGCCGCCCTCGTGGTGGTAGAGCGGGCTGAGGTCGTCCGGCGAGGCGAGGTACGGGGTCAGCGCGGCGTACAGGGCGGTGAGCTTGACGTCGACGATGTCCGGCTCGGGCGGGCCCGCCGGGGCCTTGGGGGAGCGGCCGTTCCAGGCGGCGCTGGCCATCAGGGCCACCAGGGCGAACAGCAGCCCGTGCGGCAGCAGGTAGATGCCGAGCAGCATGGCGGCGACCAGGAAGACGGTCGGTCCGCGCCGGTCCTTCGGGGTGGCCTGCCAGCGGCTCTTGGCCCAGGCGACGTGGTGGCGCATCCCGCGCCCGATGACGGTCAGCGGCGCGAACATGTCGGAGGCGTGGTCGCCGGCCGTGCGGGCGAGGTCGCGGCCCTTGCTGAGGTGGCGGTTGAGCGGCATTCCTTGGCTCCCCGGGCGAGTGGGACGGTCGGGTTCAGGGGGTCGGCGTCGGGTGTACGACGGGGCCCGGGGGCGGTGGGATCCGCGCCCGGGCCCGTACGGGGGAGTGGCCGCGCTAGAACTTGAGGCCGCCGAGCAGGCTGGCCAGGCTGGCGCCGCCCGCGGTGATGCTCGGAGCGATCGAGGAACCGGCGATGTAGAAGCCGAGCAGGGCGCAGACGATCGCGTGGGAGACCTTTAGTCCGTCCCTGCGGAAGAAGAGAAAGGCGATGGTGCCGAACAGGACGATGCCGGAAATCGAGAGGATCACGCTCTGCTCCTCGGGGAGGGGGACAGGGACAGTGTCACGGAATGTGCCTTAATCGTGACAAAAAGTAATAGATGATGGAACGGTGCAAATGGGTGGTCTTCTCGGCCAATACCCGGATGGGCGCCGGGGGGAGGTATGCGAACCGCCCGGAACGGGGCCCGGCGGCCCCGTGTACCGGCGCGGCGAGGCATTCCCGGCGGGTGGCCGGGAAGGCACCGGGGGGACCGGGAAGTTCGCTCGAACGGCGGCGAAACCTTCCCGCCCGTGTGTCGTGTGGGGGAATGCCGCGGTCCGGTCGGCGTCCGCAGTCCGGACGCGCGCTGGATCGTCCGCGCACCGGGCCGCTACGGTGCGGTACGCGCGACCGACAGACCGAGAAGCTCCCGGGCGAGGCCCGGGGTGCTCGAGAACGCCCAGGAGAGGCCCGCCATGACCGACGCCGCCAGCCAGCAGCCCGCCGACGCCCCGGACTCCGAGGTGATCGAGCTGGCCGGGAAGCTCTTCGACGCGGCCCGGGCCGGTGACACCGACACCCTCGCCGCCTACGTCGACGCCGGCGCGCCCGCCAACCTGACCAACGACCGCGGCGACACCCTGCTGATGCTCGCCGCGTACCACGGGCACGCCGCCACCGTCACCGCCCTGGTGGCGCGCGGCGCCGACCCGAACCGGGCCAACGACCGCGGCCAGACCCCGCTGGCCGGCGCCGTCTTCAAGGGCGCCGAGGACGTGCTGACCGCCCTGCTGGCGGGCGGCGCCGACCCGACGGCCGGTACGCCGTCCGCCGTCGACACCGCCCGGATGTTCGGCAAGGAGGAGCTGGTCGCCCGGTTCGAGGGCCGCTGACCCGAGGTCGTAGTCTCTTCAACCATGGAGAGCATCACGGGGACCGCCGAGCTGCGGGACGGCAAGGGCGACCTCATCGAGATCCGCGTCACCGGCTACGGCCACCCGGACGCCCAGCGCCTCTCGGCGGAGGTGCAGGAGGAGTACGTCCGCCGCTACGGCGAGGGCGACCTCACCGAGCTGCACCCCGACGACTTCGAGGCGCCGGCCGGTCTGTTCCTGATCGCCTACCTCGACGGCGAGCCGGTGGCCTGCGGCGGCTGGCGCGCCAAGCAGGCCGGCCCGCACGGCCTGCGCGACGGCGACGCCGAGCTGAAGCGGATGTTCGTCGTCCCCCGGGCCCGCGGGCGGGGCCTCGCGCGGACGGTGCTGCGCCGCCTGGAGCAGACCGCCGCCGAGGCCGGCCGGACCAGGTTCGTGCTGGAGACCGGCACCGAGCAGCCCGAGGCGGTCGCGCTCTACGGATCCGAGGGCTACGACCCGATCCAGAAGTTCGGCATCTACCGCGACCACCCGCAGAGCATCTGCCTCGGCAAGGAGTTCGGCGGCGTGCCCGCCGTCTGACCGCCCGCCCGCTGGGTAGGCTCCGGGCGGACCGGTGGCCGAGCGGGCGGGGGCAGGCGTGGACGAGCAGCCGGTACGGGCCGCGGCCCCCGACCCGCCGGCCGTGGTCGGCGCCCCCGGCGGGGAGTTGGAGCGATTGGTGGAGGCGGGGCTGCGCCGGGTCGGCACGGGCGGCGTCTGGGCCGTCGGTGACGCCGGCGGCGGGCGGGGCCGGGGCTCCGTCGGGGTGCTCGGCCAAGGCCCGTACGAGGGGCTGGAGATGGGGCCCGACACGCTCTTCGACCTCGCCAGCCTCACGAAGATCGTCGCCCTCTGGCCGTGTGCGGGCGCGCTCCGGCAGGCCGGCCGGCTCCCGCTCGACCGCCCGCTCGGCGACTACTGGCCGCCGGCCGCCGGGCAGCCGACGGGGCGCGTGACGGTCCGTCAACTCCTCGCCCACACGGCCGGGTTGCCGCTGCGCACCGAGTTCGAGCAGCGCTACGGCCGGGACCGGGCGGCGATCCGGGCCGGCGTCGTCGCCGCCCCGCTGCACCGCCCGCCCGGCACCGCCGTCGAGTACACCGACCGTGCCGCCGTGCTGCTGGGCCACCTGGTCGAGGACCTGGCCGGCGCCCCGCTCGACGCGCTCGCCGAACGGCAGGTCTGGCGCCCGCTCGGCATGACCGACACCCGCTTCGGCCCGCTCGGTCCGGCGTCGGCCGCCCGCACCGCACCCACCGAGTACGACCGGGCCGTCGGCGCCCCGCTGCGCGGGGTGGTGCACGACCCGTCGGCCCGGCTGCTCGGCGGCGTCTGCGGCAACGCGGGCGCCTTCTCCACCGCCCGCGACCTCGAACGCTTCCTCACCGCCCTGGTCGACCCGCCGGCCGCGCTGCCCTGGGCCGGGCCCTGGATCGCCGAGTCGCTGCGCGAACAGACCGGCGGACTCGCCCCCGCGCGCGGCCTGTCCTGGCTCTGCGCCCCCGGCACCGACCCCGCCGACGGCACCTTCGTCCACTACGGCTTCACCGGCACCGGGATCTGGGTCTCCCGCCGGCTCGGCCGCTGGGCGCTGCTGCTCACCAACAAGGTGCACTACAGCCGCGAGACCCAGCCCCTCACCGACCTTCGCAACGCCTTCCGCCGGGCGGTCTTCGGCTAGCCGTCCGCAGCGGCGCCGCACAGCGGAACGTCGGCCTCCGGGACCGTTGGCGGGTCCCGGAGGCCGACGTCATGGACCGGCCCAGCGGGTCGGACGAGCTGGGTCCGACGAGCTGGATCGGACGAGCTGGATCAGACGAGCTGGGTCAGCACGGGCTGCTCCGAGTCGAGTGAGGCGACGGCGGCCGGGGAGAGCGCGCTGGTCCAGGTCTGGACGTCGCTGATCCGGCCGGGGAAGCTGTTCCCGTTCTTGGCCGAGCCGATGGTCAGGGGGCCGGTGGAGGCCCACGGCGTGGAGTTGACGGCGGTGGCCGCGAGCTTGCCGTTGACGTACAGGCTCATGGTCTGGCCGGGCGCGTCGTAGGTGGCGACCAGGTGGGTCCAGGTGTTGAGGGCCGGCGGCTTGCTCGCGAACGCGGCCGGGTAGGAGGCCGGTCCGGTCGAGTCGCCGGACGGCGAGACGAACGTCCAGGCGTTGAAGGCCTTCGAGTACTGCAGGTAGAAGGCGCTCACGCTGGTACCCGACTGGGCCGCCACGGTCGCGTAGTCGTTCGTCCCGGTCAGGTAGGCCCAGGCCGAGACGGAGTAGCTCCTGGCGGTGTCGACGACCGGGCCGCCGGTGGTGGCCAGCGCGTCGGTGGCGCCGGACAGGCCGAGGACGGTGCCGCGGGTGGTGTCGTTGACGAACGAGGCCGAGCCGGAGACGGTGAGGCTGTTGGCCGGCCGGATCTCGTCGGCGGAGTTGGTGAGCCTCCACCGGTCGGTGGGCCGGTGGACGTCGCCGAGCAGCACCGGGGCGTCGAACTGGGCGGTGTCGGTGGCCAGCGCCGCGGCGGCGGTGGCGGGCAGCGCGGACGGGACGATCACGACGTCGCCGACCGCGCCGGTCGCGTACTGGGCGTACCCGCCGGCCAGGACCCGCCGACCGATCTGGACCGGCCCGGTGGCGTTCCACTCGGTGCCGGCGTAGGCCGCGGCACCGGCCGCGGCGCCGTTGACGAAGAGCTGGAGCTGCTTGGTACCGGCGTCGTAGACCCCGGTCAGGTGGGTCCAGGTGTTGAGCCTGGGGCTGAGGCCGCCGGTGGTCGGGCCGTAGACGGCGTTGAAGGTGTCGACGGCCGAGTCGTCGACGTTGCGGCCGAACGCGAAGGCGTGCGCCCAGGCGGAGTAGTACAGCTGGAGGCCGACGTTGTTGGTGCCGCCCTGGCTGACGAACACGGAGGTGTTGGCCAGGTCGCCGGGCTTGACCCAGGCGGAGACGGTGTAGCTCTTGCGCGTGTCGACGGAGCCGGTGGCACTGACCGCGTAGCCGGTGCCGCCGGGCAGGTTCAGGACCGTGCCCCGGGTGGCGTCGGGGCCGACGGCCGCTCCGCCGGCCACGGTCAGGTCGTTGGCCCGCCGGCTGTCGGTGGTGTCGGTCAGCCTCCAGCGGTCGGCCGCCTGGGCGGCCGGCGTCCGGGCGCCCGGGAGCCGGGTGACGGTGCCGGTGGCGGACGTCCCGTACAGGTCGGGGTTGCCGTCGCCGTCGACGTCACCGGGGGAGGCCACGGTCGGGGCCAGCCGGTCGCCGAGGCCGGTCGGGAGGACCGGCTGGGCCGGCGGCAGGGCCTTGCCCGTGGTGGTCGCGGCCCAGACCTGCTCGGCGTGGTCGGTCAGGCAGTCCCAGAGGATCAGCTGGGTCTTGGGCGTGTTGGACGCCGCGGGGTCGGCCAGGCACCGGCCGGACTGCGGGTTGAGCAGCGAGCCGGCGAACGGACCGGGAACCCACTTCTGGGCGCCGGTGCCGTTGCAGTCCCAGAGCTGGACCGGGCTGCCGTTGTCGAGGCCGCCGCGGCTCACGTCGAGGCACTTGCCCAGCAGGTGGACGCTGCCGTCGGTGCCGAGGGCGGCGCTCTGCGCGTCGGTGGTGTTGCAGCTGTACATCTGCGCCGGCGTGCCGTTGGCGGTGTTCGAGCCGTTGATGTCCAGGCACATGTTCTTACCGGCGGTGTCGAGCACGCCGGAGGTCAGCGGGGCCCTGGTCGGAGCGGTGATCCGGGTGGTCGGGACGCCGTTGCCGTCGAAGGTCAGCGGGAAGCTGCTGACGGCGCCGGTGGCGTTCTCGCGGGCCCACAGGGTGGGGACGCCGTTCACCGTGCCCGGTGCGAGCAGGGTGGTGCGGGACCAGTCACCGGTGCCGATCTTCACGCCGGCGGCGAGGTTGCAGCCCGCCTGGTAGGTGCCCGGGAAGTACCAGAGCTCCGCGTTGTCGACCGTCACCAGGTCCGGTACGTCGGCCATCTGGGCGAGCTTGCCGGGTGCCAGGATCTGGGTGACCTTGTTCCAGGTGCCGTCCGAACCCTTGGCGGGGCAGCCCGCGGAGTTGTTGAGGGGGACGACGTTCTGGGTCAGCGTGAAGTGGCCCGTGGTGCCGCCCGCCGTGTTGGCGTCGTTCTGGTACAGGTACAGCTTGTGGGTCGTCTTCTGATAGGCGAACAGGTCGTCGGCCATGGCCGCGGTGAGGGTGCCGCGGTGGGCGACCAGGTAGTTGTTCCAGCCGGTGCCGTCGGGGCTGGTCGCCGGGGTGGAGATGGTCTCGAGGTCCTCGGTGGAGCCGCCGCCCGGGACGCGCACCAGGTCGCCGGCGGTCGTGGTGGCGGCGAGGTCCGGGACCCCGTCGCCGTTCAGGTCGCCCGGGGCCACCTTGGCGCTGGGGTCGAACGGGGCGAAGAAGCTGTACTGGGCGACGGTGCCCTGGGTGTTGCCGGCCTTGTCGACGGCGCGCACGAACAGCGTGTGGGTGCCCCACTGGGCGCTGCTCACGCTGATCGGGACGTCCGCGGTCGCGGTGCCGCCGGCCGCTTGGACGGCGGGGACGGACGGGCCGCCGCCGGGGATGTTGGCGTCCAGCGAGTACTCGAACCGGTCGATCCCGCTGCTGACGCAGCTGCCGCGGGTGCAGCCGCCCGGCACCGGGTCGTTGGCGGTGACCCGCACCTTGGCCCCGGTGGCGCCGGCGTGGCCGGTGGGCGTCCTGTCGCTGCCGAGCGGCGGGAAGGCCGCGTTGTCGGCGACCGTCGGGATGCTCGGCGGGGTCAGGTCGACGTTGAAGTAGCAGTAGGGGGAGCTGGGGCCGGTCAGGGTGCCGTCGCTGGCGATCATGTTCCAGCCGTACTGGTGGCCGTCCTCGACGGTGAAGCCGACGTTGTCGTAGACGGTGCCCCAGTTGCTCACCGACGCGCTCCACGGCCAGGACTTGCTGGCCGGGTTGCCACCGCCGTCGTTGGACATGTTGTCCCAGACGTGCGCCATGGCCTGGAGGTTGACACCGCTCATCTTGGTGGAGAGCCGGGCGTTCAGGGTGATGTTGGAGGCGCTGCCGGTGGTGCCGGAGTTGCCGATCCAGCCGATGTTCACGCCGTCGCAGCCGTTGCTGTCCGGGCTGTGCGGCTGCGGACTGACGCTGATCATGTCGGGGGCGTTGGGCGCGATGTCGAACACCGTGACCACGTACGGATTGGTGTTGAACCGCATGAAGTCGTTGTTGCCCGACGACTTGGTCTCGTTGCCGAAGATGCCGACGGTCCAGTTGGAGTTGTGGCCGACGAGCTTCTGCATCTGGCCGGTGACGTTGAACACGGCCTCGTGGTTGCCGCAGTGGTTCGAGATGTTGGAGCTCTTCGGGTACTGCGCGCCGCCGAGCCACCCGTCGCCGGTCACCCAGGGCTGCTTGGACCACTTGGTGTCGGTCGCGAGCTCGCTGACGGTGGCCAGGGACACCGGCGCGGTGTGGTTGCAGTCGAAGGACGCACCGTAGGTCTCGGTGATGTGGAACTCCGACCGGGAGACCACCATGTCACCGGTCAGGTTGCTGGTGTCGATCTGGTAGAAGGACCGGTACAGGCCCTGGCAGTCGTTCCAGTGCTGGTAGCCGGCGCCCTGGCCGTTGTCCTGCGGCTCGTCGTAGGCGACGATGCCGGGGCAGCCCTCCCGGACCGTGGCGTAGTGGCTGGTGCCGTTGGTCACCGGGCTGACCGAGGGGTCGATGTACAGCGGCCACACGGTGTCCGGGCCGGTCAGCAGCCCCGCGTCGGGTACCAGGGTCAGTGCGCCGGCCTCGGCCGTCACGGCGATCCGCTTGAGCTGCGCGCCGGTGCCGGGCTCGCGTTCGGTGGAGCGGGTGGGGGCGGCCGCGGCGGGCGGCGCCTCGTCGACGCGGGCCGACCTGAGCTCGCCCTTGCGCGCCGCCGGGGCGGGTGCTTCGGCGGGCCGCGCCGCGACCGTGCCGGCGGTGGTCGAGGAGTCCCACATGACCGGGGTCGGCGCGGTGAACGCCGTCGTCCCGTCGGCGGTCCGCGCGGTGACGGAGCCGTTCTCGTCGGCGGCCACGGTCAGCCCGTCGCTGGTGGCGACCGCGAGCTTCAGGGACTTCAGCGCCGGGTCGGCGGCGGCCGTGGCGTCGTGGACGACCAGGACCTCGCGCAGGCCGCCCTGGTCGTTGGCGATGACCCGCAGGTCGACGCCGGGCAGGACGTTGCCGTAGGTCGCGCTGTCACCCGTGACGGCCGGAGCGGGCAGGGCGACCGGGAAGGTGACGGAGAGCCGGCGGCCCTTGGCGTCGGTGAGCGTGGCCAGCGGGCCGGAGCCGCCGCCGGAGAGGGCCAGCCCGGCCGGGGTGGCCCTCGGCGAGAAGGTGCCGTCGCCGTTCCTCCCCAGGGTCGCGTCCACGGCCGACCAGGAGCCGTCGCGCTTCACCCGGACCGGCTGGACGTGGTCGGTCAGCGTGAAGGTGCCGTCCGCGTTGGCCACCGTCTGGGTCGTCTCGGAGGTCAACTCCTCGACCGCGACCGGCTTCCGCTCCTTCTTCGCGCGTTCGGAGGCCGCCCTCATCGGTGAGTCGGAGGCGGCGGGCCGGTCCGCGGGCCGGTCGTCGGCCAGGGCCGGGCCGGCGGTGCCGAGTATCAGGCCGGCGAGCGCCGCCGTCAGCGCGAGCCGACGTCCTGGCGATCGCGTCCCACCGCGTGGGACGCGGGTGTTTTCCCCCACGAAAGATCCTTCGAATGTGTCTGGTGCCCGCGACCGTTTCGCGGGGGGATTCACAACCCCCCTGGCGGGCAGTGGATTTGGCCACATCGCAGGCATCGGACGCCTGACCCGTCGAAACCCCTGGGTCGGGTGTGATTGTTGTGAGCGATGTGACTGCCGGGGAAGGGTATTGCCGGTGATGCGCGTGTGGCAATACGGTTCGCCCTGGCCAGGGGCGGGATCGCGTGATGGCGCATCAGCCCCGGGGCCGTCCAAAACTGTTAATAGGGGGATGATTCACGATGCGCGCGAAAGTGCGATGGTCTCGTGCTGCCCGGGGGAGGGGATGGGCGAGACGGGGGACGGTCGCGATGGCGACGGTTGCCGCGTTCTCGCTGGCGACGCCGCTGGCGGTGGCCACCGACGTCCTCGTAGGCCCCTACCGCTACACCGGCGAGATATGGTCGGCCGACCCGCTCCCCCAGCAACCGAAGGTGCCCGGGGGGCCGGTGGGCGCGGCGCGCCCCGCCCCGAAGCCGGCCGTTCCGAAGGGCGCCCGGGAGCTCCGGACGCACACCCCGGAGGCGGCCCGCTGGCCCGGCGGCTCCACCGCCACCGTCGACCTCACCGGTTCGCCGGCCACCGGGCGCCCGAAGGCGGGCGGTACCCCGGTCTCGGTGTCCGCCGTCCCGACCTCGGCGCTCGGCCCGCGGTCCGGGCGCCTGATCGCCCCGGTCGCCCCGGTCGCGCCGCTCTCCTCGGTCGAGGTCCGGCTGGCCGACCGGAGCGGCGCCAAGGCCGCCGGCGTCGACGGGCTCCTGGTCGGACTGGCCCGCGGTGACGGCAGGCCGGGGGTGGGCGGCGTCTCGGTGTCGCTCGACTACAGCTCCATCGAGCAGGCGTACGGCGGCGGTTGGGCCTCCCGGCTGCGGCTGGTCGCGCTGCCGGGCTGTGCACTGACGACGCCGCAGCGCGCGGAGTGCCGCCGGCAGACGCCGATCGAGTTCACCAACGACCCGCGGGCCCGGACGCTGTCGGGTACGGTCGCGGTCGCCTCCGCCGCGCGGACCGGTACGAGCGGCTTCGCCGCCGCGTCGTCGGCCGCGCGCTCGGCCGGCGCCACCATGGCGGTCGCGGCGGTCGCCGGCTCCGGCGGCTCGCAGGGCGACTACGGGGCGACCTCGCTGTCCGCCTCGGGCGCCTGGACGGCCTCCGCCTCCGGCGCGTTCACCTACGCCTACCCGATCACCGTGCCGCCGTCGCTCGGCGGCGCCGCGCCCGCGGTCACCCTCGCCTACGACTCGCAGTCGGTGGACGGCGAGACCTCGGCCCGCAACTCGCAGTCCTCGTGGATCGGTGACGGCTGGGGCTACAGCCCGGGCTTCATCGAGCGCTCCTACAAGGCGTGCAAGGACCAGGGCATCGAGGACTCCGGGGACGAGTGCTGGGGCGGCTGGAACGCCACGATCTCGCTCGGCTCGCACACCGGCGAGCTGCTCCGGGACTCCTCGGGCGGCTACCGGCTGCAGAACGACGACGGCACGAGGATCGAGCGGCTGACCGGGGCCACCAACGGCCTCTGGCAGGGCGAGTACTTCAAGGTCACCACCACCGACGGCACCGCGTACTACCTGGGCCTGAACCACGCGCCGGGCACCACGTCGGACACGGCGACCAACAGCGCCTGGGGCGTGCCGGTCTACCACCCGAAGGCGGAGGACCCGTGCCACGACTCCGCCGACGGCAATGACTCGCGGTGCGACCAGCCGGTCGGCTACCGGTTCAACCTCGACTTCGCCGTGGACCCGCACGGCAACGTCCAGCGCTACGACTGGTCGACCGAGTCCAACTACTACAACATGGGCTACGGCCAGGTCGCCAAGGACGACAAGGGCGGCACCCTCACCCAGTACACCCGGGGCGGCCGCCTCACCCAGATCTCCTACGGCTACCAGCTGACGGACGCGCAGGCCGGCCGCGAGCCCGCCGCCAAGGTCGTGTTCAACGCGGCGCAGCGCTGCACGACCTCCGACAGCGTCTGCACCCTCGACAACCTCTCGCGGGACACCGCGACCAACTGGCCGGACACGCCGTACGACCTGACCTGCCTCGCCACCGACAAGAACAAGGTCGAGGACGACGACACCGACGGGGTCTGCCTCACCGGCGGACCGACCTTCTGGTCGACCTTCCGGCTGAAGTCGGTGGACACCAAGGTCCGTACCGGCTCCGGCTGGCAGGACGTCGACAGCTTCGAGCTGAAGCAGGTCTTCTCCGACGCCGGCGGCACCTACGACCCGGTCACCGGCAAGACCCAGGACCCGACGAACGCCGGCGCCCTGCAGTCCGTGATGTGGCTCTCCGAGATCGTCCACACCGGCCGGGACACCTCCGCCGGCGGCGGCGGCCCGCTCACCCTCGACCCGGTCACCTTCACCGGCATCGAGATGGACAACCGGGTCGACGGCCTCTCTCCGGCCGCCCCGCCGCTGTTCCACCCGCGCGTCTCCAGCATCCAGACCGAGACCGGCGAATCCGTCGCGGTCACCTACCGGGCGCCGGAGTGCTCGCGCGAGAAGAACACCATGCCGGCCTCGGCCGACGCCAACACCATGGCCTGCTACCCGGTCTGGTGGACGACGCCCGGCGGGAAGGACCCGATCGAGGACTGGTTCCACAAGACCCTGGTCGCCCAGGTCACCGACAGCGACCGGACGAAGGCCGGCTCGCCGGCCAAGGTGACCAACTACGCCTACAGCGACGGCGCCGCCTGGCACCGTGACGACTCCGACCTGACCGACGACCAGCACCGCACCTGGAACCAGTTCCGGGGCTACCGCACCGTCACCACCACCACCGGCGCCGCGCCGGACCCGATCACCCAGAGCGTCGTCTCCTACCTCCAGGGCATGGACGGCGACTACAAGGCGGACGGGACCAGGCGCACCGCCAAGGTGCGGAACTCGCTCAACGAGGAGATCACCGACAACCCCTGGTCGGCCGGCGCCCCCTACGAGACGCAGACCTTCACCAAGGCCGGCGGCAGCGTCGTCGCCAAGACGCTGGCCGACCCGCCGACGGTCGCCGAGACCGCCAGTGCCGCCCGGACGGCCTGGACCTCGGAGGACCCGGCACCCGCGAAGCTGTCCACGCTCCCCGACCTGAAGGCCCACCAGGTCCGTTCGACCTCGGCCCGTTCGCTGGGCCTGCTGTCGGACGGCTCGTGGCGGACCGTGCAGACCGTGACCACCATGGACGACCTCGGCCGTGTCCACCAGGTCGACGAGAAGGGCGACCTGGCGGCCTCGGGGCAGCAGACCTGCACCACCACCGGCTACGCCCCGGCGCCCGCCGCCAATCCGATGATGCTGATCTACCCGAGCGAGGTCCTCACCGTCGCCGGGCCGTGCGGCACCACACCCGGCGGGACCACCACGCTCTACGGCAAGCGCTTCTTCTACGACGGCGCCGCCGGAGTGCCGGACCCGGCCGCCTACGGCGTGCTCGGCCGCAACGGCAGCTCGCTCGGGCTGGTGACCGGCACCCAGTCCATCAAGTCGTACACCGCCCCCGGGCAGCCGTCCTACCAGTCGCTCGGCGGGCTGGAGTACGACAAGTACGGCCGCGTCACCAAGACGGTGGACGCGGTGGGTGCCGCGACCACGACCGCCTACCTCCCGGCCGACGGCGTCCTCCCGGACTCGCTGTCGACCAGGAACCCGTTGGGCTGGGTGGCCACCAGCACGATCTCGGTGGCGCGCGGCGCCGTCACGCACGCCGTCGACGTCAACGGCCGGATCACCGACGTCGAGTTCGACGCGCTCGGCCGCCGCACCAAGGTGTGGACGCCGGGCCGCAGCAAGGCGACCCAGAGCCCCGACCGCAAGTTCGGCTACGACGTGCACGGTGCCGGCGACAAGCCGGACCCCTCCGCCGTCACCACCGAGACCCTGCGCGAGAACGGCTCGTACAACAAGTCCGTCACCTACTACGACGGGCTGCTGAGGCCGCGGCAGAGCCAGACCACGACCGCGGACAACTCCGCCGGGCGCCTCGTGTCGTCGAGCTTCTACGACTCGCACGGCTGGGCCGTCTCCAACATCGCCCCCTACACCGACGCCGCGCACGAGGCGGGCACCGGCATGTGGGCGGAGACCAACAACACCGGCCCGTCGGTGACCAGGACCGCCTACGACGGACAGGGCAGGCCGGTCTCGGTCCAGCAGGTCTCGTTCGCCAGCACCCTGTGGCAGTCCGGCACGTCCTACCCGGGTGCCGACCGCGTCGACACCACGGTCGGTGCGGCGCGCACGACGACCTACACCGACGGCCTCGGCCGCACCACCTCGACCGTCGTGCACGACGACACCCCCGACCGGAAGCTGACCGCCGGCACGGTGATCGCCTCGGGCACGTCGGTGGTGTCCAAGAGCGTCCGGCTGGCGATGCGGGCGGACGGGAACCTGGTGCTGACCGGGCTCGCCGACGGCCGGACGCTCTGGTCCTCGGGCACGTCCGGCAACCCGGGCGCCGTGGCGGTGATGCAGGCCGACGGCGACTTCGTGATCCAGAACGCGACCAGGACGGCCCGGCTCTGGAGGAGCGGCACGACCGGTGCCACCGGCGCCTACCTCATGGTCCGGGGCGACGGCGTGGTCGCGGTGTCCAACGCGTCTAACGCGGTCGTCTGGTCCACCGGGCCCGCCGGCGCCGTCGGCAGCGCCGACGTCACCACCAGCTACACCTTCGACGCCAGGGGCGACGTCGCGTCGGTCAAGGACACCGCCGGCAACGTCTGGAGCTACACCTACGACCTGCGCGGTCAGCTGGTGTCGCAGACCGACCCCGACAGCGGCACCTCGGTCAAGGAGTACGACGACCTCGGCCGGCTCGCCAGGGCGCGGGACGGCCGGGGCCAGTGGCTGTCGTACGTCTACGACGGCATGGGCCGCACCACCGCGAAGTACGCGGGGACCAGCACCACCGACCAGACGAAGCTGCTCGCCGAGTGGAGCTTCGACGCCAAGGCCAAGGGCTACCCCGACGCCACGACGCGGTACGTCAACGGCCGCGCCGGCGACGCCTACGTCACCCGGATCGACGGGTACACGACCGCGTACCAGCCGACCGGCAGCACGGTGACCGTCCCGGCGGGCGAGGGCAAGCTCGCCGGCACGTACACCACGGCCGCGAGCTACACCGACACCGTCGGCCTGCTCGGCTCGACGACCTTCGGGGCCGCGGGCGGTCTGGCCGAGGAGACCGTCGGCTTCGGCTACAACCTCCAGGGCGGCCTGGTCTCCATGGGCTCGCCGACCACCCCCTACGTCAACACCACCAGCTACAGCCCGCTCGGCCAGGTCCTGCAGACCACCATCGGCACCCCGACCAAGCAGCTGCGCACCGCGCAGACCTACGACCAGGTCACCGGCCGGCTGGCCACCAACCGGGTCACCCTGCAGACCAACACCGCCAACCCGATCTCCGACACCACCTACGGCTACGACCAGGTGGGCAACCTCACCACCGTCTCCGAGACCCAGTCCTCGGGCGGTGCCGACCGGGTCACCGACACCCAGTGCTTCAGCTACGACGCACTGCGCCGGCTGACCACCGCCTGGACCGACACGAAGGGGATCACCAGCCCGACGGCCGGGCAGCTCGCCGCCTGCAAGACCAGTACGCCCGGTCCCTCGACCATCGGCGGCCCGGCCCCGTACTGGACCGACTGGCAGTACGACCTGCTCGGTGACCGCACGCTCCAGGTCAAGCACGACGTGACCGGCAACGCGGCCAAGGACACCACGCAGTCCAGCAGCTACCCGGTGGCCGGCGCGACGCCGACCACCCGGCCGAACGCGGCGACCGGGATCGTCACCTCGAACCCGACGACCGGCACCAGCACGCTCACCCCGACGTACGACAACGCGGGCAACACCACCAGGCGGGTCGGCACCGGAGCGGCGCCGCTCGACCAGGTCATCAGCTACGACGCCGAGGGCGCGACCTCCGGCATCACCACCGACGGGAAGGAGACCACCTACCTCTACGACGCCGACGGCGCGCTGCTCCTGCAGCGCGGGCCCACCAGCACCACGCTCTACCTGTTCGGCGGCACGGAGCAGCTCACCCTCGACAAGGCCACCAAGGCCGTCAGCGCCCTGCGGTACTACAGCTGCCCCGACGGCACGACCATCGTCCGGGCGAGCAACGGCACCATCAGCTACCAGCCGACCAATCCGCAGGGCACCGCCCAGCTCCAGGTCGACGCCAAGACGCTGGCGATCACCCGCCGGGCCTACGACCCGTACGGCAACCAGCGCGGTCCCGCCCCGGCCTCCTGGGCGGACAACCACGGCTTCCTGGGCAAGCCGGCCGATCCGACGACCGGCCTGGACCTCCTCGGCGCCCGCCAGTACGACCCGGTGCTCGGCCGCTTCCTGTCGGTGGACCCGGTCTTCGAGGCCGGCGATCCCAACCAGATGGGCGGCTACACCTACGCCGCGAACAACCCGGTCTCGGGCAGCGACCCGACCGGGCTGTGGTGGAGCCTCGACGACATCGGGGGCTTCTTCACCGGCGTCGGCGACTCCGTCGTCGGCGACCCGTGGCAGTGGAGCGTCAACACCCTCTCGGACGGGTGGAACGCCGCCGCGGACTGCTACAACGGGGACAACGAAGTCTTCAACGAGATCTTCGACTACGAGAACGACACCCCGTACAAGCTGGGCCACACCGGTTACGTCGACGACGACCCGCTGGCCGAGCTGTTCGACACCGACTCCAGCTCCACCGCCTACGTCGCCGGTCAGTGGACCGGCACCATCGGCTCGCTGGCCATCGACGGCGTCGGCCTCGTCAAGGGCACCATCTGGGGCTTCAAGAGCGCCAAGGCCATCAAGCTCGCGATGTCGGAGGGCGACGGCTTCATCAGCGCGGTCCGGAAGTTCGTGGACGGCGACCTGCCGACCACGACCGCCCCGCAGGCGGAACCCGCGCCCACCACACCGAAGACGGAGGGCCCCAGCAACCCGAAGTCGGGCACCGGCAAGGAGCCCGGCGAACCCGGCGGCGGGGGCAAGGCCGACAAGGCGCCCGAGGGCGGGAAGGGCTCCGGCGACGGCGGTGGCGGCGAGCCCGCCGCGACCGGAGACACGCCCACCGGCACCGGCGGCACGCCGGGCGGTGGCGGCACCTCCGCCGCCGCGACCGGCGGGGGGTCCGAGGCGGCGGCCCGGACCGGCGTCAGCATCAAGTCGGTGCGCATCGCACTGGGCCGGGCCGGGATGAGCGTCAAGGGGTACGACATCGTCCACATGCCGAAGATCGAGCACCCCAACTCGATCGCCCTCGGCAACAGCCCCTACACCGGGAAGGGCAACGGGAACGCGCTGCGGGTCGCCGTCGTCGGGCCGAACAAGCTCCCGCTGATCGAGATCAGTACGGACGGGCTGCGGGACATGGAGACGGCCCTCAAGACGATCCTCCACGAGCTCTACCATCACAAGAACGGCCACATGCCCGACATGGAGGCCCAGGCCGAGGCCTACGCGGACAAGCGCTACGCCGAGTACCTCCGCCGGACGAAGGGGAGGAAGTAGGAGAGCAGTGGGAGCACCGGAATGAAGTCCTACATCGACAGTGAGATCCGTCAGCTGGCGACCCAGCCGAACTTCGTCGACGACCAGTCGGAGAAGGAGTGCCCGGTCTGCCGGAAGGTCGCGGTGCGCAGCTACGTCTACGAGGGCAGCAGGGCGGGCCGCCCGGTGCTGTTCTGGCGGACGTGGTGCCACGCGTGCCGCCGGATGTGCAGCTCCGTCGGCGTCAAGCCGAAGAAGCTCGCGTTCGACGACCCGTTCGCCCGGATGACCGCGGACGAGCGGCGCGTGGTCTCCGCCGATTCCGACGGCTTCTTCGAGCGCCTCGACCAGCTGTGGCGCAAGGGGACGCTTCCCCAGCGGTTCCACCGCGCCTCCTGAGCGCGGGCCCCCGCCCGGGGGCCGGCACCCGACGTCGGCCTCCAGGACCCCCCACGGGTCCTGGAGGCCGACGTCGTTCCCGGGGCGGGGGCGTTCTCCGGGGCGGGCGTCAGAGCAGGGTGCTCCAGTAGGACCAGAACCGGTTGAGGACCAGCAGGGCGATCACCGCGGCCCACAGCACCGGCAGGGCCCAGTGGTAGCGGGCGGCCTCGCGGACCACCGGTCGCAGCCGGGGGCCGACGGGTATCACCCCGGAGCGCAGGTTGTGCAGCGTGGTGTACCAGCAGAGCGGCACCACCGTGGCCCAGACCACCACGCAGTACGGGCAGAGCGCGCCGATGTCGTACAGCGCCTGGTCGATCAGCCAGTGCACGAAGACCACGCCGGCCAGGGTGCCGGCCTGCAGGGCCAGCCAGAACCAGCGCCGGTAGGCGGCGCCGGCCAGTAGCCCGGCGCCGACCGCGGCGACGGCACCGAAGGCGGCCAGGCCGAGCAGCGGGTTCGGGAAGCCGAAGACCTCCGCCTGCTCGGTGCGCATCACCGACCCGCAGCTGATCACCGGGTTGATGTTGCAACTGGGGACGTAGGACGGGTTCTCCAGGATGCGGAGCTTGTCGAAGGTCAGGACGGCCGAGGCGGCGAGGCCGAGGAGTCCGCCGAGGAACACGAACAGGGCGAACGCCCGGCCGGCGCCGATCGGCGTGCCGTGCGGCGGGGAGGAGGCGGCGGCGGAGCGGGAGCGGGGCGGGTTCACGGCAGTCGGGGCGGTCATCGCGGAGCACTCCGGTGGGTGTGAAGGGCCGGCCCGGCCGGGTGGTCGGCCGGGCCGGTGGTGCTCACTGCAAGCCCGCGGCCTGCTTCACCTGGGCGGTGAACTGCTCCGGCGTGGTGGCGCGGTTCCCGCTGAACAGGGTGATCGGCTTGCCGTCCAGCTTGACCGTCGGCGTGCCCGTCACCCCGCTGTCGTTGAAGGCCTCCGCGACCTTCTTCGCCCACGGGGCGTAGGTGCGGTCGGTCACCGCCTTGACGAAGGCGTCCGTCTTCAGACCGGGCACCTGGCCGGCCAGGTCCAGCAGGTGGTTGACGTCGCCGAAGCCGTCCTCGCGCTCGTCGGGCTGGTTGGCGTACAGCACGTCGTGGAACTGCTTGAACTTGTCGACGCCCTCGTTGAGCGCCGCGCCGACGGCGGCGAGCGCGGTGCGCGAGCCCTTGCCGCCGAGGTTCTTGTCGAGGAACGCCGCCAGGTGGTACTCCACCCTGACGGTGCCGTCGTCCGCCAGCTTCCTGACGGTGTCGCCGTTGGTCGCCTCGAAGCTCTTGCAGACCGGGCAGCGGAAGTCCTCGAACACCTGGAGGGTGTGGGCGGCGTCCGGCTTGCCGTACACGATCACGGTGCCGTCGGGGCCGGAGGTGTTGGCCGGGACGACCAGCGCGGTCGGGTCGGCGGCGGCGGACGCGCTGGACGAGTCGTCACCGCCCGCCGCGTTGATCGCCAGCGCGGTACCGCCGGCCAGGGCGAGGACGGCGACGATCGAGACACCGACGACGATCCGCTGCCGGCGCTTGGCGGCGGCGCGCTCGCGCAGCTGCGCCTCCTGGATCCGCTCGCGGGCGCTGACGCGCTGGGACTGCTGACGGGCGGGCTTTTCGGTGGGCTGGGCCATGGTGGGTCAACTCCTGGACACGGCGCGCGACATGCGCTTCCTGGGTGGCCGCCTCGGCGCGGCACGGAAGGCCGCGGGCACGAGGGGGCCGGGTCGGTGGGCTCGGGAGTCGGCGCGCTGCCTGCGGGCGCCGGGCGGTGGCCCGGGGCCGGTCCGGCCGGCGGGGTCCGCGGGCCGGGAGCCCTACGGACCGGCGCGAAGCCGGACGGGGGTGTCAGCAGGCAGGCGCGAAGGCCGGCGGACCGCGTCGCGGCGCCGGGCTGAGCACCACGGCCTCGCGGAGCGGCCGGGGGCGGTCCGAGACCGGCAGCGGCACCCGCCGCACCGGCCGCAGCGGTACCGGCGCCAGCAGCAGGAGCAGCGCCCGCAGCGGGGCCGCGACCGCGTGGCGCAGGGCGCGCAGCGCCCGGGCCAGACCGGAGAGGGCGGCGTCGCCCAGCCGCAGCCAGACGGCGGCGGCCAGCGCGACCAGCAGATGGGCCAGCAGGACCAGCAGCTGGGTGGCGGCGGGCGCGACCGGCCCGGTGTGCCCCAGAGGCCCCGAGAACAGCGAGCCGTCCACCGAACCGCCGCCGCAGACCAGCAGGTTCATCCCGCGGGCGGGGGCGTGTCCGGCGCCCAGGACCGGGCCGCAGCCGGCCTGGCCCAGGTTGAAGGTGGTGTTGAGCAGCAGCTCGACCGGGACCAGCACGGCCGAGATGTGCAGCAGCCGCCGCTCCCGGCCGGCCAGCGCGGTCGCGACCAGGAAGACGACGACGGTCGCGGCGGCGACCAGGGCGAGCGGCAGCGGACGACCGGTGATGACGACCTGGCCCAGCGCGGACAGCGGCACGGCGAGCGCGGTGAACACCGCGGCCCGCAGGGCCCTGGTCGCAGGGGTGGAAGTCGTCATGCCCCGGAGTATGCCACGACGCTTACACGCCGCACGAGGGTGCGTCGGCGGGTGAGCGGTGACCGGCGAACAGATGGCCCGTCATCGGTCGTTCGTTTGCGGTACGGGGGTGGTGGGTTCACCGGTGGGATGGGTTTGGGTGCCGGAGCCGGGGTGAGCGGGCGTCAGGGGCTGCCGCCGGAGGGGGCGGCGCTCCGACAATCGGGCGATGGACCACGCCACCGGCGCGGCGCACCCGCGTCCGCCCGCCGCCGCCGAGGCGCACCCTCCGGTGCAGGGGCCGCCCCGGCCGTCGGCGCCGGTGCCGGCCCCTCCCGCCCTCGTGCCCGCTCCGCTGCCCTGGCTCCCTTCGCCCCCCTCGCCGCCACCGTTCTGGCCTCCGGCGCTCCCCGTGCCGCCGGTGCCGCCCGTGCCGCCCGTGCCGCCGTTCAGCCACCTGCCGCCGATCCACTGTCCGGTACCGGGGCACCCGCCTTCGCCCACGCCTTCGCCCGCGCCGTCGGCTCCGGGATCCGCCCAGCCCGTGCCGCCGGCCCCGATGGCAGCCACGCCGATGCCGGCCGCCCCGATGTCGGCCACCCCGACGCCGCCCGCCCCGACCCGGTCCGCCGTGCCCGGGCCGGCGGCCGCGGAGACCGCCGCCGCGCAGCACCCGGCGGTCGCCCCGGCGACCGTGGCCACCGTCACCCCGACCCCGTGGCCGGTTCCCACCCCGGCTCCCGCCCCGCCTCCCGCCCCGGTCCTCGCCCCGCCCCCGAGCCCGTCCGCGACGGTCGCGGTCGTCGCCGCGCCCCCGCCCCCGGCCGGCGGGCCCGCGCCGCCCGCCCTCGAACCGACCGTCTGGGCCACCGTCATGATCCTCGCCGTGCTGGTCCCGGCCGCGCTGGCCGCGGTCCTCGGCCACCACCCCCCGACCTCCAGGAGCCGCAGGTGAACCCTGGCCCCCTGCTCAGCGCCGTCGCGGCCGTGACGGTCGCGATGACCGCCCTCGCCGTCGCCCACCGGCTGCGCCCCGCCCTCCCCGAGGGCGAGGAGCCGCCCGAGCCGCACCCCGCCCTGGCCAGCATCGGCTCCGGGCTGCTCTCGGGGTTCATCCTGCTCACCGGCTTCCTGGTGGCCACCGGCTGGGCCGCCCGCTCCACCGGGGTAGTCCCGCCCGGCGGCCTCTACATCGCCGACCTGGCCGCGGGCACCGCCGTCCTGCTCTTCCCCTCGCTGTCCGGGCTGCCCTTCACTGCGCGGCACGCCACCGCGGTCTGCTTCTTCGCCGCGCTCGTCGGCTACACGATGTCGCTGGCGGTCCAACTGAGGCCCTGAGTCCGGTTCGGCCGGTTCCCGCCGCCGGCGGGCCCGGGCTCCGGGCCCGTCCGGGGTCCGCGGGCCAGCCTGGAAGGCGTCCCGCCGACCCCGAGGTGAAGGTGTGTACGCGCATGGCCGCACACGACACGACCGGCGGGTGCGGTGGTGCTCGACCGGATCGGGGTGCGGGCCGCGGTGCTCGCCGGGCTGGACGGCGCCGTCCGGGCGGCCGGGCCGGACGCGGTGGTGGCCGCGGCGGCGCTCCGGGAGCGGGCGGCCGGGTCCGGCGACGTGTTCGGGTACGGAGTGCTGTACGGGCTGGAGTTGGCGGCCACGGCCGCCGCGGCGGCGCGCGCGGCGCTCCCGGCGGTGGGCGCGGGCGTCCGGCCGGGAGCCGACGCGGTTCGGCTGACGGATCGTCATGGAGCGGCTGCTCGGCCGGGTTTCCGTCGCCGACCGGGCAACCGCCTTTGACCGGGTTCCCTCACCGACCGGTCGACCGTCCGGTAGGGGCAGGCCGGAGCGTCCGGCGCGGCGGTCACCGGAGCTCCGGCCCGCCGCGCCGGTCGGTCACTTCTGACGGTTCGTCAACTGCGCCATCAGGGTGAGGACGGCGAAGCCGAGGATGACCGCGAGGCCGGGGTAGAACATCGACAGCTCGGTGCCGGGCATGATGACCGCGGTCACGACGGCGAGGCCGAAGGCGCCGCCGACCTGCAGCGAACTGTTGAGCAGGCCGGCGGCGAGCCCCTGCTCCTCGTCCGCGACGCCGTTGGTGCCCGCGACCATGAGCGTCGCGATGCTGAGCGCGAAGCCCACGCCCCACAGCACGGAGGCGGGCAACAGCACGCGCCAGAGGTCGGGTTCGGGGCCGATGAAGAGCATCAGCAGGTAGCAGGGGAGGAAGGCGACCAGCCCCACCATCAGGATCTTGGTCACGCCGAACCGCTCCATCAGCGCGCCGAGCTTGGGGCCGATGATGACCACCATCAGGCCGGCCGGCAGCAGGACCAGGGCCATCTGCCACGGCCGCCAGCCCTGGAGGTCCTGGAGGTAGAGGGCGAGCAGGAACTGGAAGCCCATCGCGCCGCCGTACAGCAGGGCGATGCTGACGTTGGCGCTCACCAGGCTGCGGTTGCGGAAGATGGCGAGCCGGATCAACGGCTCCTTCACGCTGCGCTCGATCACCAGGAAGGCGGCCAACAGGGCGGCGGACAGGGCGAATCCGCCGATCGTCCGCACCGAGCCCCAGCCGGCCTCGGCGGCGGAGACCACGGTGAAGACCAGCAGGAGGGTCCCGGCGAGCAGGGTCGCGGCGCCGCCGATGTCGAGTCGCGGCCGTTCGGTGCGCGGCGGGTCCGGCGGCAGGAAGCGCAGGGCGCCGATCAGCAGCAGCACGGAGAGCGGGATCGGCAGGATGAAGATGGACCGCCAGCTCAGGCCCGCGAGCAGGCCCCCGACCAGCAGGCCGGAGGAGTAGCCGGACGCCTCGAAGACGTTGAAGATGCCGAACGCCTTGTTGCGCTGGGGCCCTTCGGGGAACGTCGTGGTCAGCAGCGACATCGCGGCCGGGGCGGCGAAGCCCGCCGCCATGCCCTTGACGAAGCGCGAGACGATCAGCAGGACCGAGCTGTCGGCGAGCGCGCCGAACAGCGAGACGACCGCGAACGCGGCCATCGCGATCACCAGCACCCGGCGTCGGCCGAACAGGTCGGCGACCCGCCCGCCCAGCAGCAGGAAGCTGCCGAAGGCCAGGATGTAGGCGCCGACCAGCCACTGGGCGGTGGCCGCGGTCATCCCGAGCTCGTTCTGGATCTCGGGGATGGTCACCACGATCATCGAGATGTCGAGCCCGTCGAGCAGGATCACGCCGCTGAAGATCAGCAGCGACACCCATAACCGTGCCGACCAGCGCAGGGAGTCCTGCTGGACCTCCGGTGCTGCCGTCTCGGACGGCGCCTCGGGTGCTGCCAAGGCGTCGCCTCCCGTCCGGTGTTCACTCGGAGCCGAGCTGCCTGACATGGGCACATCCCTCCCACTAGAATGATCTTGAGCGCGCGCAATCCGCGTCCGCGATAATTGTCTACGCGCTATATTGCATAAGCTTGATGCTGCCCTAAGTAACCAGACCTGCGCAAGGCGAACACGGCAAGCGTGTCAACTACGGCTCTCCGGGCCCGGTCGGCGGCCATGGACGGCGGTCATCGACGGCGGCGCGCGGCCGGCTCGTTCGACCGCGTCGCATGCGCCCGCTCCGCGGTGCGGCGCACCGGCGGTTCCCGCCGGCCGACCCGGTTCGACGGCAACAAGACCGCAGGCGAAGGACTTTGTGCGGGCCCGGGAGAACTCGGCGTACGGGTCCCGGCAAACGGCCGACCTGACAGATCGTCGTTCGTTTGTTCAGGAACCCGGTTCGGCTCTGGTTAGCATCGGGGCACGAACTCGGAGCAATGGACGGAGCGTCCGGGAGACGAGTGTGCCGTCGTCGGCGTGCAGGCCGACCAGCACCGGTCCTTCGAATAACAGCCACGGCAGTCTGCCGGCGATGCGATGCGGAGACCCAGAATGCGGCTTGCGCAAACGTTAGCAAAAGTCATGCAGCGCCACACGGACCGGCCCGCAATCGGTGAACGCGCGAAGGAGTTCGTGCGGGACGCCGACACCGGCCGCGTTTCGCTCCGCCTCCTGGCGCACTACGAAACGACCAGTTACAGCGAACTCTGGGGGCGGGTCCGCGCGGTGGCCGCGGAATGGCACCGGCACCCGGAGCATCCGCTGGAGCCGGGCGAGCGGATCGCCCTGCTCGGCTTCGCCAGCGGCGACTACGCGGTGGTCGACCTCGCCTGCAACTACCTCGGCGTGGTCAGCGTCCCGCTGCAGACCAGCGCCCCGCTGGCGCAACTCGCCTCGATCGTCGAGGAGACCGAGCCCTTCATCGTCGCGGCGAGCATCGAGCGGCTGCACGTCGCGGTCGAACTCCTGCTGGCGAACCCGTCGGCTCGCCGGCTGGTGGTCTTCGACTACCACCCGGACGTCACCGACCAGTTCGAGAAGTTCACCGCCGCGCGCGAGCGCCTCGCAGGGGCCGGCCGCGAGGTGGCGATCGACACCCTGGCGGACGTCGTCGGCCGCGGATCCGCGCTGCCCGACGCGCCGTTGTTCGTCCCCGAGGACGGCGACGACCCGCTGGCCATGCTGATCTACACCTCGGGCAGCACCGGAACGCCCAAGGGCGCGATGTACACCGACACGCTGCTGAGCGCGATGTGGGGCGGGGCCTGGTCGAAGCTGTTCTCCGACCTCCTCGCGATCAACATCAACTACATGCCGATGAGCCATGTCGCCGGCCACTCGTCGCTGAAGAACACCCTCGCCCGCAGCGGGATCAGCTACTTCACGGCCAGCAGCGACATGTCGACCTTCTTCGAGGACATCGCACTGGTCCGGCCCACCGAACTGTCGCTGGTGCCACGGGTCTGCGAGATGCTCTACCAGAAGTACCAGAGCGAGCTCGACCGGCGGGAGCTCGCCGGCGCCGACCGGCGGGCGGTCGAGGCCGAGGTCCTGGCCGAGCTGCGGGAGAACCTCCTGGGCGGCCGGCTCGCCTGGGCCAGCTGCGGCTCCGCTCCGCTCTCGGCCGAACTACGGGTCTTCGTCGAGGCGTTGCTGGGCTTCGAGCTGACCATCATCTACGGCTCCACCGAGGCCGCCGCCGTCTCCGTCGACGACAAGCTGCTCCGCCCGCCGGTGATCGACTACAAGCTGGCCGACGTGCCCGAACTCGGCTACTACCGGACCGACTCCCCGCACCCGCGGGGGGAGTTGCTGCTGAAGTCCGAGGCCGTCGTGCCCGGCTACTACAAGCAGCCCGAGCTGTCGGCGGAGATCATCGACGAGGAGGGCTACTACCGGACCGGCGACATCGTCGCGGAGCTCGGGCCGGACCGGTTCACCATCCTGGACCGCCGCAAGAGCGTGCTGAAGCTCTCCCAGGGCGAGTTCGTGGCGACCGCGCGGCTGGAGTCCGAGTTCGCGGCGAGCCCGCTGGTCCGGCAGATCTTCGTGTACGGCAACAGCGAGCGGTCCTATCTGCTGGCCGTGGTCGTGCCCACGCCGGCCGCCCTCGACCAGTTCGGCGACGACCGGGAACACCTCCGCCAGCTGCTGAGCGAATCGTTTCAGCAGATCGCCCGCGAGGCCGGACTGAACTCCTACGAGATCCCGCGCGACGTCCTGATCGAGGCCGAACCCTTCGACCAGGCGAACGGCCTGCTCTCGGACCACCGCAAGCTGCTGCGGCCCCGGCTCCAGGAGCGCTACGGCCGCGAACTGGAGGAGCTGTACGCCGACATAGCCGCCCGGGAGAGCCGGGAGCTGCTGGAGCTGCGCCGTACGGGCGCCGACCGGCCGGTGCTGGAGACGGTCCAGCGGGCCACCCGGGCGCTGCTCGCGGGCTCCACCGTCGAGGTCGGCCCCGCCGCGCGCTTCCGGGACGTCGGCGGGGACTCGCTGACCGCCGTCTCCTTCTCCAACCTGCTCCACGACATCTTCGGCGTACGGGTCCCCGTCGACACCGTCATCAGCCCCGCCCACGACCTGCGTCAACTGGCCGGCTACATCGAGACCAAGCGCGCGACGGGCCTGCGGGGGACCACCTTCGCCTCGGTGCACGGCGAGGACGGCACGCGGGTCCGCGCCGGGGACCTCACGCTGGACAAGTTCCTCGACGACCGGACCGTTGCCGACGCCCGGACCCTGCCGCGGCCCTCGGGCGAGCCCCGGACGGTGCTGCTGACCGGCGCGAGCGGCTACCTCGGCCACTTCCTCTGCCTGGAGTGGCTGGAGCGGCTGGCCCCGGTCGGCGGGACGGTGATCTGCGTGGTGCGCGGACGGGACGCGGACGCGGCCCGCGGGCGCCTCGACGAGGCCTTCGTCAGCGGCGACGAGGAACTGGTGCGCCGCTACCGGGAGCTGGCCGACGGGCACCTGGAAGTCCTGGCGGGCGACATCGCGGAGCCGCGGCTGGGCCTGGACGACACGACCTGGAAGCGGCTCTCCGAGGAGGTGGACGTGATCGTCCACGCCGGCGCCCTGGTGAACCACGTCCTCCCGTATCACCACCTGTTCGAGGCCAACGTCGTCGGCACGGCCGAGCTGATCCGGCTGGGGCTCACCGGCCGGATCAAGCCCTTCACCTACATCTCCAGCGTGGCCGTCGCCACCTCCCGGACCGGCGGGGCTCTGGACGAGGACTCGGACGTCAGGACCGCCCTCCCGGTGCAGCAGACCGACGAGGGCTACGCGGGCGGCTACGCGACCAGCAAGTGGGCCGGCGAGGTCCTGCTGCGCGAGGCGCACGACCGGTGCGGACTGCCGGTCACCACGTTCCGGTCCAACATGATCCTCGCGCACAGCCGTTACGCCGGGCAGCTGAACGTCCCGGACCAGTTCACCCGGCTGCTGCTCAGCGTGATCGCCACCGGCATCGCGCCGCACTCCTTCTACCGCACCGACGACCGGGGGAACCGCCGGCGGGCGCACTACGACGGCCTGCCGGTGGACTTCACCGCCGCCGCGGTGGTGGCCCTGGGCGGGCAGGGCACCGAGGGCTACCGGACCTTCAGCCTGGTCAACCCGAACGACGACGGGGTGTCGCTCGACAGCTTCGTGGACTGGCTGGCCGAGGCCGGGCACCGGATCGAGCGGGTGGCCGACTACGACGACTGGTTCGTCCGGTTCGAGGCCGCGATGCGGGCCCTGCCCGAGGGGCAGCGGCAGCACTCGGCGCTGCCGCTGGTCCACGCGTTCAAGCGGCCGGAGGAGGCGGTGCCCGGGTCGGTCATCCCCTCCGACCGGTTCCGGGCCGCCGTCCGGGCCGCCGGAATCGGACCGGCGCGGGACATCCCGCAGCTCTCGCCCGCCTTCATCGCCAAGTACGCCGCCGACCTGAAGCTGCTCGGCGAGCGCCTCGGCTGGTGAGACCCGCGGCCGTCGCCGCACCCCCCCGGCGGTGCCGGACGGCCCGCCGCGCGAACGACCCACCGCCCATCGGACATCGACCCCTGGAGCAGAGAACCATGGAACAGACATCCGCGAAGTTCGAGGAGCGCTACGATCTCGGGCGCCGTCTCGTCGAGCAGCTGGGCCCGGTCGAGACCGAGCCGACCACCTTCGAACTCCTCGGCCTGGAATGGGACTTGATCCCCGGCACCTACGAGCCGCGACCGGGCACCGGCACCGAGTGGTACACCGGCGCGATCCCCTACCCGGCCGGTGGCAGCTTCCTGGAGATCGGCTGCGGGGCCGGCGTCACCGCGGTCTGGGCGGCCCTGCACGGCTGTGCGCGGGTGACCGCCACCGACATCACCGACACCGCCGTCGCCAGTGCCGCCCGCAACGCCGCACGGCACGCCGTCGCCGACCGGGTCCGGGTGCTGCGCAGCGACGTGTTCGACGCGCTCGGACCCGAGGAGCGCTTCGACACCGTCTTCTGGAACTGCAGCGTCTTCGAGGCGCCGAAGGACTTCGAGTTCAAGCAGGACGTCGAGTGGGCGATCTTCGACCGCGGCTACAGCGCCCTCGGCCGCTACCTCGCCCAGGTGCACGACCGGGTGCTGCCCGGCGGCCGGGCCCTGGTCACCTTCAACAGCTTCGGTGACGCCGCCCGGATCGCCCAGCTCGCCGCCGAGGCGGGGAGCTCGCTGACGATGATGGGCAGCGCCGACCGGCAGCTGGCGGGCGTGGACGTCACCTACAAGCTCTTCGAGATCCGCCCGCTGGAGCGCTGACCGCAGGGAGCGCGCACACCGCCCGCGGCGCAACCCGTACACCCGGTCGCCCGGAGGGCCGGCCCGCATTCGTCGGGCCGGCCCTCCGGGCGGTTCCGCATGCGGCCCGGGGCAGTCGGGGGTGGCCCGGGGGCCGGAATGTTCCAGCGGCATGCGAATGCCGGGTGGATGCCGGAGCGGTCGAACGAAAGGGCGAGCAATTCGAGCCGCGACAGCGCTCCGGGCCATTACGTTCTGTACATGGAGGGTTGCGGGGGTGATAGAATCCGACCCGGTGCGTGTGAATGCGCGCATGCCGATCAGGCCGGGGGCGGCGGCCCCGGCGGTAATCTCCGGGTGCCGACCCAGGCCGATCCGGACCGGGCGCGATCCCCCCGGCGCGAGTGCTGTCGGGCACGATCCGGCCGGGCCGCGTAACGGCTACCGGAATCGACGCCTCCCTTGTCGCCCCGCGGCATGCTTCCGTGCGTTTCACCCGTCGCTCACCCCATTTCCGGAGCGCTCCCATGGCCAAGCAGAATCGTGCCGTCCGCACCCGGCAGGAACTGATCCGTTCTGCCGCGGAGATCTTCGCCCGATCCGGATTCGCGGAATCCTCCATTACCCAGATCTGTGTCCGGGCCGGTCTCAGCCACGGTGCGCTGCATTTCCACTTCGGGAACAAGCGAGCGCTCGGCGAGGCGGTCGAATCGGCCGCCGCGGAAACCCTGCTGCACATCACCGGGAACGTTCCACTGCGGCACCCCGTACCGCTCCAGCTGCTCGTCGACACCTCGCACCTGCTGGCCCGGCGGCTCTCCACCGACGCGGTGCTGCGGGCCGGGTTCTGCCTCGGCAGCGACGCCACCTGGCCGGGCGGCGCCGACCTGTGGCAGCAGTGGCAGGACTGGGTCCAGCTGATGCTGACGGTCGCCAGGGCCCGGGGCAGCCTGGCCGCCGACATCGTGCTCGACGACGCCGTGGCCGCGATCACGGCCGTCGTCGCCGGGCTGGAAGTACTCGGGCGGCGCGACCCCCGGTGGCACTCGCGTCAGGCGGTCACGCCGTTCTGGCGGTTGATGCTGCCGCAGCTCGCGACTGCGGAGGCGCGGGCCGGGATCGCCCCGGAGGGCAGCTGCGCGGAGCCGCCGGAGGGCGGCGAGCGGGCGGTCGGCGCGGAGTGGGGCGAGGCCGGCGGGCGGCGGGCGGCGCAGCCCTGCGACGCGCTGTCCTGCTGCTGACGGCCGGGGCCGGCGCCGCCCCCGCCGCTCGCCAGCCCGGCCGCCCCCGGCCGGTGGTGGTTCGCTCAGGCGGGCCGCTCGCGCCGGTCGGCGAGCGCGACGACCGCGTGGGCGGCCGAGGCCAGCGTGACGTGCCGGTGCCAGCCGCTGAAGGAGCGCCCGGTGAAGTCGCGGATGCCCACCCGGTCCGCGATCTCCGTGAAGTCCCGGTCGACCTTTCCGGTGAGCCGGCTGAGCCGGACCAGGGTGGCCGGTGGCACGGCGGTCAGGTTGGTCAGCCAGAGTTCCGCGGGCCAGTGCCCGCCCTCCTCACCGATGCCCAGCAGCAGGAGTTCACCACCCGGAGCACCCGGTATCGACGGCGCGGGCAGGCCGACCCGGACGGTGGCGGCCGGTACCGCCCGGGGGGCCGCCTGCGGACCGTGCTCCCGGCCGTGCTCCCGGCCGGGGACGAGCCGGCGCAGGTCCTTGGCCAGGCTCATGATGCGCAGCGCCGGCTGCGGCCTGCTCCCCGAGGCGGGCAGGGCCTGGTCCAGTACGGAGAGCCGGAGGTCGCCGCCGACCCGGGCGAGCAGCGGCACCCCGTGGGCGTGCAGCTTCCCGAAGATCGTCATGGCCTGTGACTCACCGATGTCGAGCACCACGGGCCGGACCGGCAGCCCCCAGCCCGTGGTGGTCTCCAGGCAGGCCTCGGTCACGCACTCGCCGAGGGTCTCCACCCCGGCCTCGTCCGGGATCGACACCTGACTGCGCCGCAGATCGTCCTTGAGCCAGGCCTCGGGCAGATGCAGGCGCCAGTTGACCGGGGTGCTCAGCTCCTCTGAGGCCGCCCAGACGCCGATGGCGTGCTGGGCGTTCAGCACCTGCCCGAGGGTCGGGAAGAAGTGCCGTTCGACGCCGACCGAGTGCTGCCCCGTCTTGGGGATGATCATCGGCTGCACCACCCACGCCTGGGGGGCCGCCGCACCGGCCAGGTAGTGGGCCAGCGCCCGGCGGATGGGGATCCAGTCCCAGGTCGAACTGCAGATGAAGTGGTGCAGGTTCTGCTCCGAGGCCGGCTTGCCGAGCAGCGCCGCGATGTTGCGGATCGACTTGCGCCCCTCGGTCTCCAGCAGTCCGCGCAGGTACTGCATGCCCTTGCGGCACTGGTCGCTGCGGGACAGCGAGGTGAACAGGATCGAGCACAGCTCGGTGAGCAGGACGTCGTGGGCGCCGGGCGGGAACGGTGTGCGGGGGTGCCGGGCCGGGCCCGGCCCGGACGGCTCGGCCGCCGCGGACGGCCCTTCGGGCGCGAGCCGGGCCGGGGAGGCGGTGCCGTGCGGACCGGCCGGCGCCGGGCACGGAGAGGCGGCCGCAGGCGGGATGGGGGCCGGGACGGGGGCCGGAACGGAAGAGGGGAATCCGGTGGGGCGCAGGGGGCGGGCGGAGGGCTTCGACCGGTCGTTGTCGCCGACCGGAGCCTGGGTGCGCCGTCGCTGTGCCAACGTCTGAGAGGTCAAGTCGTCTCCGTGGTCGTGGTGTTCGGGGGAGGCGCCGGACGGCGGCGGCGGGGCCCGGCCTCGCGGTGGCCGGGCGGATCGGGAGCATCGGGTCGGGTCGGGGCGGGTCAAGGTGGGTCGGGTCGGGTCAGGGCGGCGCGGGTCGGGGTGAGGGTCGGAAGCGGGACCGGCCGTCGCCGGGCCCTGCCGCGGGTGGGGGAGCGGCTTCCTGGCGGTGCGGCGCCCCTGTCCTCAGTGCGGGAGCCGACCGGTCCGCGCTCGATCAGGGGCGGGAGGCAAAGCCGCTGAGCGGACGCCCATCCTGTCCTGCGGGCACGGCCCGTGCTGGGCCCCGTCCGGAGCGCAGCCAGGGAAGTCCGGCAAAGGTGAACTCCACGTGTGCACACTCCTATTCGGTCTCCCGGGGCGGTCATGAACGTGCTCGTGCGCTGCTCCAGACAGTAAGGAGCGATCGGAGGCGATGCCATGGCATGAGGAGTGAGAGTGTCACATTACCGGACAGTAGTCCTGTGAAGCCGGAGCCGGTGGGTCAGCGTCCGGCCCGGCCGCCGGGCAGCAGCGGCCGCCGGTTCTCCAGGGTGGCGATCAGGTGGGCGACCGACGCCAGCGTGATGTGCCGGTGCCAGCCCGGGAACGACCGCCCGCCGAAGTCCCGTACCCCCACCCGCTCGGAGATCGCGGTGAAGTCCCGCAGGACGACGCCCGGCAGCCGGGTGAGCCGCAGCGCGGTGAGGACGGAGGGCGCGTCGGCGTTGGTGAGCCAGAGCCGCCGGCGCGGGCGCCCGGCCGGCCGCCACTCGCCGAGCAGCAGCATCCGCTCCCCGCGGGCCGGCGAGGTCACCACCGGGATCGCCACCGCGGTCGTCGGGCCGTCGCCCGGATTCACCTGCCGGCGCAGCCGGGGGAGCGACTCGGCGAGCTCGCCCACGGTGTGCTCCCGGCCGCTGTAGCTGGGCAGTTCGGTCCGGTCGAGCCAGAGCTGGGCCTGCGGGCCGACCCGCACCACGAACGCGACGCCCAGGGCCGCCAGGTGGCGGGCGACCGCCACGGCGTCCACCTCCCCGACGTCCACCACGACCGGCCCGCGCAGCACCCCGCCGATCTCCCGGATGTCGGCCACCGCGGCCCGGACGCAGTCCTCGATGGTGGCGACCGCGGCGTCGGCGGGAACGCTCGCCCGTTGCCGCAGCGGATCGGTCAGCCAGCGGTCGGAGAGCCGCAGCTGCCAGTCGACGGGGACGGCGCAGTGTCCGGAGGCCAGCCAGGCCCCCACCGCGTGCTGGCCGTTGACGATCCGTCCGAGCGGCAGCAGTTGCTGGTCGATGCCGACCGAATGGGAGCCGGCCTTGGGTATCAGGATCGGTCTGATCACCCAGGCCTGCGGTGCCAGGGCCCGCTGCACCTCGCGGGCCAGGGCGTGCCGCACCGGCGTCCAGTCCCAGGGCGACGCGCTGATGAAGTGGTGGACGCTCTGCTGCGCCGCGGCGCCGTCGAACTGCGCCGCGATGCCGCGCAGGGTCTTGCGCCCCTCCAGAGCGAGCAGGCCGCGGACGTACTGCTCGGCCTTGAGCCGCTGGCCGCTGCGCCGCAGCGAGCCGAACAACTGGGCGCTGAGCTCGGGGTCGAGGGCCGTGTCGGCGGCCGGTTCGCCGTCCGTCGCGCCGACGGATCCGTGCAGGTGCCGCATGGTTGATCCCCCCGTGGTCCGCCACCCCAGCCGACCGGACGGACCGCCGCCCCGCATCGGCGTCGTCCGGGTCGGACTCCCAAAAGAGGACTGCTGTCCTGTTCTCATTTATACAGGCCGGCGCGGACGGTGGCTGCCCCGTCGTGCCGCGTGGGCGCGGGAATCGCAGGTGCGAATTCCGTGCCGGCCGGCCGGCACGGTCGGCGGGGCGAGGGTGGTCGGGCGGTGGTCCGGACGGCCGGTCAGTCGACGGGGGACGGCGCCCCGGCCCGGTCGGCCTCCTCCAGGAGGCGCTTCGCGCGGTAGGGGGAGGAGTCCAGCCTGGCCAGCACGCCGGCGCTGGCGACATTGGGGAGGACGAGTGCGAACAGGTTCGAGATCTCCTGGGAGAGGGTCCGCTCCGGCAGGGTCTCGGTGATCAGCTGGACCCCGGTCCACGCCCCCACGAACAGCCGGGCGGTCTCGGCCGGGTCGACGTGCGCGAGCAGTTCGCCGCGCTCCTTCGCCTCGGTCAGCAGTCCCTGCCCCACCTCGATCCAGTCGGGCCAGCGGGTGCCGAACAGGCCGCGGGACTTGACGTCCACGGACAGCCGGATCGCGGCGCTCAGCATCGGCTCCCGGGGCAGCCGGTGGGCGAGCAGCAGGGCGAGGTCCACCCACTCCTGCAGCTTGAAGGCCTGCGGGGCCAGCCCCTCCATGGTCACCGCCTCGGCCAGCACGCCGCGGGCGAGCTGTTCCTTGGTGGTGAAGTGGAAGTAGAGGCCACCGCGGGTGAGTTGGATGCGCTCGATGAGGCCGCCGATGGTGGTGGCGTCGTACCCGAGCTCGTTGAACATCTCGGCCGCGGCCTCCAGGATCAGCCGGCGGGTATGGATCGCGCGCTCCTGCCTTGACACTTTATGCCTCCACTGCATTCTCTTTACCATTGCTTGAACTAGACTTGCTCATGGTTCGAAACCGACCGGAGAGCCGGTACTTGAATAGCACAGTCCACTGAGCTGTGCCGACCCGTCAGACCAAGGGGGGGCCTTGCAAGACGTCACGCTCGCACCACGTTCATCCACTCCTTCGCCTGCTCTCGTAGGCGCCTACGCGCATCTGCGGCGGGGCACGTCCGTCCTGGTCACCGGCTGGGAGCGGCTGGGGGCCGACGAGTTCGGGGTCGGCGTCCGGTGGCCGACCGTGCAGGTGGGTCTGCCGTACGACCCGCGGATACTCGCCCAGACCATCCGGCAGAGCGGCCTGGTCGTCGCGCACGCCGAGTACGGCGTCCCGCTGACCCATCAGACCGTGTTGAGCACCCTGGACTACACGATCGACCCGGACTTCCGCGTGCCACGCGGCCGGAGCGCCAGACTGGACGTGCGGGTCACGGTGGCGGGCGCCGTGCGGAACCGACGGTCCGTCAGCTCTCTGCGGATGGGCATCCTGATCCGCTGCGACGGCGTCGTGGCGGCCCGGGCGGACTCCGAGTTCGGCTGGATCTCGCCCGCGGCCTACCGGCGGGTGCGGGGAGACGGCCTCGGGGTCGGCTGGGGCGCCTGGCCGTTACCGGAGCCGATAGCCGCCGACCTCGTGGCCCGGCCGCGCGCCACCGACGTCGCCCTCGCGCCGGGCGACCGGCCGCACCGGTGGCTGCTGCGCAACGACATCGACAACCACCTGCTCTTCGACCATCCCGTCGACCACGTCCCGGGGCTGGCCCTGCTGGAGGCCGCGGCCCAGGCCGCGCAGGCCCTCCGGGGCCGGTCGTCCTTCCTGCCCCTGCGAGTCGCCACCAGCTTCCGGCGGTACGTGGAGTTCGACCGGCCGTGCTGGATCGAGGCGGAGGAGACACCGGCCGGCCACCCCGCCCGGTGCGCCGTCCGGGTCACGGGCACGCAGGGCGGGGAGCCGGCCTTCCGGGTCGAGTTCAACGGTCTGCGGCGGTGACGGTGCCACCGCCGGGTGGCCGGGGGTGGCTCACCGGTTGACGAAGCCGCCGTCCACCGGCAGGACGGTACCGGTCAGGAACGGGCAGCGGTCGCTCAGCAGCCAGGCCGCCGCCTCCGCGATCTCCTCCGGAGCCGCCGTACGCCCCTGCGGCGTCAGCGAGTTGGCCAGATCCTCCAGGCCGGGATTGCGGCCGAACCAGTCGGCCGTGATCTCGGTGCGGGTGGTTCCGGGGGCGACCGCGTTCACCCGGATGCCCTGCTTGGCGTACTCGTCGGCGGCGGCCCTGGTGAAGCCGATGACCGCGTGCTTCGAGGCGATGTAGGGGGCGGCGGCGGGGATCGACACCAGGCCGCCCACACTGCTGTTGTTGACGATGGTGCCGCCGCCGGATTGTTCCAGCATCGCCGTTATCTCGTACCGCAGGCAGTTGAAGACGCCGCGCACATTGGTGTCCATGACGGTGTCGTAGACGTCGTCCGACATCAGGTGCAGCGGGGTGCGGTCACCGCCGATCCCCGCATTGTTGAAGGCCGAGTCGAGCCGCCCGTATTCGGCCACGGCGAACTCGACCGCCCTCGCGGCATCTCGGGCGACGGATACGTCGCCGACCACGTACGCGGCGCGGGCTCCCTTTTCGCGTAGTTCGGCGGTCAGTGCGGCCAGGCGTTCTTCCCGGCGGGCGGTGAGCACCACGGTGGCGCCCTCCCGGGCGAACACGTGGGCCGCCGCGGCGCCGATGCCGCTGCTCGCGCCGGTGATGAGGACGATTCTGCCGGAGAGGAGGTCGCTGTTCATGGCCCGAAGTCTCGCAGGCCCCCGTCCGGACGTCACCAGGTCGGCCTGTCGTCCTGCTGTCACGATGATTTGACGGCGATTCAGTTCGTCGAGCTGGCTTCGGAGCCCCGTCGAACCGGTGCGCCCGCCGGTGGTGCTACGTGCCCGCAGCGACCTGATGGACTATTCGGCACCTGACGGAGTAGCGGTCACCTGACGAAGTGCCGGTCACCTGACGAAGTGCGATGACGAACGTTGGCCGGCACTCCGTTCTGTTCCATGATTTGGACGGTGGCGGAGGCCGCCGACGGTTCGGCGCCCACCGTCGCGATGCGGCGGTCCGGCCCGACCTCTGCGCCCACCGCCCCCGTGTTCCATCGACGTTCACCCAGGACGAACGAGAAGTTCCCCGGTCCCGCCGACGGTGCGGCGACCGCGCCCCCGGGCCTGTGTGGATTCGAATTCCGGCTCCGTTGACAGCCGCGCACGACGCTCGCCTGCTCGGCCGTGGGGCGACCGCGCCCATCGCCCGTTCGCGATTTGGAGAAATCGGTGGAAAGTACTCTGCTCGATATCCGACTGGAAAGCGCGTTGCAGCAACCACCGTGGGAGGACACCGCGCTGGTCCGCCAGGTGCGGAAGGAACTGGCGACCCGCCCCGCACTGGTCGAGGCGGAGGACGTCCGTACCCTGCGCGCGCTGCTGGCCCGGGTCGCCGCGGGCGAAGCCCACGTGGTGCAGGCGGGCGACTGCGCGGAGGACCCGGCCGAGTGCACCCCCGGCTACGTGGCCCGCAAGGTCGGCGTGCTCGACCTGCTCGCGGGCGCGCTCCAACTGGACACCTGCAAGCCGGTGATCCGCGCCGGCCGGATCGCCGGACAGTTCGCCAAGCCCCGCTCCCACCCCACCGAGCGGGTCGGGAACGTCGAACTGCCGGTCTACCGGGGGCACATGGTCAACAGTCCGGAGCCCGACCCGGAGCTGCGGCGCCCCGACCCGTTGAGGCTGCTGACGGGCTACCAGACCGCCTACGACGTCATGGGACACCTGGGCTGGCGCAGCCGCGGCGGGCCCCTCTCCATCGGGACGCCCGTCTGGACGAGCCACGAGGCACTGCTGCTCGACTACGAAGTCCCCCTGCTGCGCCGGGACGACGAGGGGCGGCTGCTGCTCGCCTCCACCCACTGGCCGTGGATCGGCGAGCGGACCAGGCAGGTCGACGGCGCCCATGTCACCCTGCTCGCCGAGGTGATGAACCCGGTGGCCTGCAAGGTCGGTCCCACCATGACGGTTGACGACCTGCTGGCCCTGTGCGAGCGGCTCGACCCCCGGCGCGAGCCGGGCCGGCTCACCCTGATCGCCCGGATGGGGGCCGAGGCGGTGGCCGGGCGGCTGCCCGTCCTCGTCGAGGCGGTGAAGGCCGCGGGCCACCCGGTGATCTGGCTCACCGACCCGATGCACGGCAACACCGTCAGCACGCCGGACGGCCTCAAGACCCGGTTCGTGCGGGAGATCTCCCGCGAGGTGCGGGAGTTCCAGCACGCCGTCCGCAACGCCGGCGGCACGGCGGGCGGGCTCCACCTGGAGACCACTCCCGACGACGTGACCGAATGCGTCCAGAGCGAAGCCCGGATCGACGAGGTCGGGGCCAAGTACACGAGCTTCTGCGACCCCCGGCTCAACCCGGGCCAGGCCCTCTCCGTGGTCTCGGCCTGGTGGCTGACCGGCCGGTCGACCCCGGTGGGCGCCGCCGCGGCCCAGGGCTGAGCCCACCCGCCGCCCAGGCGCCGCGTACCCGCGGCGCCACCGTGCCCCGGTCCGGCACCGCCGACGCCACCGCCCCCGGCGGCCGCGGCGCCGGACCGGCCCACCGGCGCGGCCGCCCGCACCACCCACCCGGCGGCCCGTCCGCTCCCGCTCGACAGCGCTCGGTCCCACCAGCCCCACCAGCGATTCGACCCAGGAACCCAGGAGAGGAAGGCCATGGCGGGCATACCCCCCATCGCGCCGTACCCGATGCCGACCGCGGCCGACCTGCCCGGCAACACCGCCCGGTGGACCGTGGACCCGGACCGGGCGGTGCTGCTCGTGCACGACATGCAGCGCTACTTCCTGCGGCCGTTCCCCGCGGCCGTCCGCGACCACCTGGTCGGCAACGCCGCCCGGTTGCGCGAGCGCAGCGCCGCCCTGGGGGTCCCGGTCGCCTACACCGCCCAGCCCGGCGGCATGACCGAGGAGGAGCGCGGCCTGCTGAAGGACTTCTGGGGGCCGGGCATGCGGGTCGACCCGGTCGACCGGCAGGTCGTCGAGCCGCTCGAACCGGCCCCGGCCGACTGGGTGTTCACCAAGTGGCGGTACAGCGCCTTCTTCCGCTCCGGCCTGCTGGACCGGATGCGCGAGCAGGGCCGCGACCAGCTCGTCCTCTGCGGCGTCTACGCGCACGTCGGGGTGCTGATGTCCGCGGTCGAGGCGTTCACCAACGACATCCAGCCGTTCCTGGTGGCGGACGCCGTCGCGGACTTCTCCGAGGAGTACCACCGGCTGGCCCTGGACTACGCGGCGCAGCGCTGCGCCGTGGTCGTCACCACCGACGACGTCCTCGCGGGGCTCCGGCCGGCCGCCGTCGCGGCCGGTGGCCCGGGGGAGGCCGGCGCATGACCGGGGCCGGCACGGCGCCGTACCCCGTGGACCTGCTGGACCGCGTCCTGGGACTGCGGCCGCCGCCCTTCGCCCTCATCCACCGCCCGGAGTCGACCGGGCCGGACGCGCTGGACGTGCTGGTCGGCACGGTGTCGACGCCGGGGACGCTCGCCGAGCTTCCCGTTCCCGCCGGGGCCGTCCCCGCCGGGGACGCCCGTCACGAGGTGCTGGCGATCGTCCCCTACCGGCAGATCGCCGAGCGCGGCTACGCCTACGCCGACGACGGCGAGCCGCTGATCGCGATGACCGTCACCGACCAGGGAGTGCTGCCGCTGGCCGAGGTGCTGCGACGGCTCCCGGACGTGTCGATCACGCTGGGCGGCGGCCACTTCGACGTGGACGACGAGACCTACGCCGGGACGGTGCGCAGGGTCGTCGCCGACGAGATCGGCCGGGGCGAGGGCGCGAACTTCGTGATCAAGCGCTCGTTCCTCGCCGACATCACCGGCTACACCACGCACAGCGCGCTGTCGTTCTTCCGGCGGCTGGTGCGGGGCGAGTCGGGCGCCTACTGGACCTTCATCGTGCACACCGGCGCCCGTACGTTCGTCGGCGCCACCCCGGAGCGGCACCTCAGCCTCGCCGGCGGCAAGGCCGTGATGAACCCGATCAGCGGCACCTACCGGTACCCGCCGTCCGGCCCGACCCTGCCCGGGGTGATGGACTTCCTGGCCGACCGCAAGGAGGCCGACGAGCTGTACATGGTGGTGGACGAGGAACTCAAGATGATGGCCCGGATCTGCGCGGAGGGCGGCCGGGTAGTGGGCCCGTACCTCAAGGAGATGGCTCGGCTGGCGCACACCGAGTACTTCATCGAGGGGCGCACCGACCGCGATCCGCGGGAGATCCTGCGCGAGACACTGTTCGCCCCGACCGTCACCGGCAGCCCGCTGGAGAGCGCCTGCCGGGTCATCCGCCGGTACGAGCCGCAGGGCCGCGGCTACTACAGCGGGGTGGTCGCGCTGATCGGGCGCGACGAGCACGGCGGATCCGCGCTGGACTCGTCGATCCTGATCCGCACGGCCGACATCGACGACGCGGGCCGGGTCCGGATCGGGGTGGGTGCCACCCTGGTGCGCCACTCCGACCCCGAGCAGGAGGTGGCCGAGACCCGGGCGAAGGCGGCGGGCCTGCTCGCGGCCCTTCAGGCGGACGGCCCGGCGGCACCGGCCCCGGCGCCGGCCCCGACTCCGGCCCTGACCCCGACCCCGGCCCCGGCCCTGACCCCGACCCCGGCCCCGGCCAAGGCCCCGACCCCGGCCCCGGCCAAGGCCCCGACCCCGGCCCCGGCCAAGGCCCCGGCCAAGGCCCCGGCCAAGGCCCCGGCCGTCTACGGCGCGCACCCGGACGTCCGGGCCGCGCTGGAGCGGCGCAACGCCGGCATCGCCGACTTCTGGCTGGCACCGGTGTCCGCGCGCTCCCGGCCGAGGTCCGCCCTGACCGGTCGCCGGGTGCTCGTGGTGGACGCGGAGGACACCTTCACCGCGATGATCGACCACCAGCTCCGCTCGCTCGGCCTCGCGGTGACGGTCCGCCGGTTCGACGAGCCGTACGCGCCGGACGGGTACGACCTCGTCGTGATGGGCCCCGGCCCGGGAGATCCGCGAGGCGCGGGCCACCCCAAGATCGCGCGGCTGCGGTCGACGATCGACACGCTGCTCCGGGAGCGGCGGCCGTTCTTCGCGGTCTGCCTCAGCCACCAGGTGCTCGGCCTGCGGCTCGGCCTCCCGCTGGTTCGCCGGGAGGCGCCGAACCAGGGCGTGCAGCGGGAGATCGACCTCTTCGGCGTCCGGGAACGGGTGGGCTTCTACAACACCTTCGCGGCCCGCAGCGTCGAGGCCAAGGTCGAGTGCGAGGGCGTCGGCCTGGTCGAGGTGAGCCGCGACGCGGACACCGGCGAGGTGCACGCGCTGCGCGGCCCGCACTTCGCCTCGCTGCAGTTCCACGCCGAGTCGATCCTCACCGAGGACGGCGTCCGGCTGGTCGGCGGGCTGCTGACCGAGGTACTGGCGGGCTGAGGGGCCGCCGGACGGCTACGGCTCCCCACCGGCGCCCGGGCGCTCCGGCAGGGGGTCCAGACCGGCCGAACGGGCGGCCTCGCGGAGCAGCTCGCGCAGCATGACGGTGCTCAGCCGGCCGGTGTTCGTGTTGCGCGGGCTGACGTGGTAGCACCCGTACAGCTCCAGCGGCGGTCCGCCGTCGGCGGCCGGCAGGGTGACCCGGGCGCCGTGGCCGAAGACCGGCCGGGGCCGGGGCACCTGCCAGCCGGCGGCGGCGACCGCCGGGAGCAGCGCCTGCCAGGCGAAGCCGCCGAGCGCCACGACGGTCCGCACGGTCGGCCGCAGCAGCTCCAGCTCGCGGGTGATCCACGGGCGGCAGGTGTCCCGTTCGGCGGTGGTCGGCTTGTTGTCGGGCGGCGCGCAGCGCACCGGGTCGGTGATCCGGACCCCGTGCAGGCGCAGGCCGTCCCCGTGCCGGACCGACTCGGCGCGGTTCGCCAGCCCGAGCGCGTGGAGCGTGGCGTAGAGCAGGTCGCCGGACGGGTCGCCGGTGAAGATCCGGCCGGTGCGGTTGCCGCCGTGCGCGGCGGGGGCGAGGCCGACCAGGACCAGCGGCGCGTCGGGCGGGCCGAAGCCGGGGATCGGGCGGCCCCAGTAGTCCCAGTCCAGGTAGGCGCGGCGCTTGGTGCGCGCGGTCGCCTCGCGCCACTCGACCAGCCGGGGACAGGCGCGGCAGCCGGTGACGACGGCGTCCAGCGCGGGGACCGTGGCCGTGCGGGCGGCGGCCGCGACGGGGTGGCCCGGGTCCTCGGGGTCGGTGGCCGGGCCGTCGGCTGCGGGCTGGGACATGGGGACGATCTTAGGCGCGGCTGTCGGCGGCCGGCGGCCGACGGGCGGCCCGTTCCGGCGGCGCCTCCGCAGGCGTAGCGTGGAACCGGCTGCTCCGGCGGCCCCCGGCCGGGCCGGGGCGGCGACCGCCGGGGCGGCGGTGCGCGCGAGGAGACCGCGATGCTGATATTCGATGCGGTGCTGGCGGCCGTCGTACTGGTGGCCGTGTGGGCCGGGCTGAGCGTCCGGGTCGTGCAGCAGTTCCAGCGGGGCGTGGTGTTCCGCTTCGGCCGGGTGCGCGAGCAGGTCCAGGGCCCCGGGCTGGTGCGGCTGATGCCGGTGGCGGACCGGCTGCGCAAGGTGAACGTCCAGATCGTGACGATGCCGATCCCCGCCCAGGAGGGCATCACCCGCGACAACGTGACCGTCCGGGTGGACGCGGTCGTCTACTTCCGGGTGGAGGACCCGGTGAAGGCGACCGTCAACGTGCAGGACTACAACTTCGCCATCTCGCAGGTCGCCCAGACCTCGCTGCGCTCGATCATCGGCAAGAGCGAGCTGGACGACCTGCTGGCCAACCGGGAGCCGATCAACCAGGGGCTGGAGCTGATGATCGACAGCCCGGCGCTGGGCTGGGGCATCGAGATCGACCGGGTCGAGATCAAGGACGTCGCCCTGCCGGAGTCGATGAAGCGCTCGATGTCCCGGCAGGCGGAGGCCGAGCGGGAGCGCCGGGCGAGGATCATCACGGCGGACGGCGAGTACCAGGCCTCGGCGCGGCTGTCGGAGGCCGCGGCGGTGATGAGCGCGACTCCTGCGGCGCTCCAACTGCGGCTGCTGCAGACCGTGGTGGAGGTGGCGGCGGAGAAGAACTCGACGCTGGTGCTGCCGTTCCCGGTCGAGCTGCTGCGGTTCCTGGACAGCGCGGCGGAGGTGCACCGCAAGACGGTGGGCGACGGCGGCGAGCAGGCGGGCGCGCAGCCGCCACCGGCCGAACCGCCGCCGCTGCCGGAGGTGGAACAGCTCGAACTCCCGCCGCTGGAGGAAGTGCTGGAGCAGTCGCCGGTGGACCGGCTGAACGGCGCCGGCCACCCCGCGCCGGGCCCGGTGGCGGGGCCCCCTGGCCCGGACCACGATGGAGGGACGGGAGTGGCAGGCACGTCAGGAGGCCGATCATGACCAGAGCCAGCGACATCATGCACCCGGGCGCGGCGTGCGTGGGTGAGCACGAGACCCTCGCCTCCGCCGCCCGGATCATGCGGGAACGCGACGTCGGGGCGTTGCCCATCTGCGGTGAGCGGCAGAAGCTGCTCGGCATCGTGACCGACCGCGACATCGTGCTGAAGTGCGTCGCCGAGGGCCGCGACCCCGAGCAGGTGACGGCGGGCGAGATCGCCCAGGGCCGGCCGATGACGGTGGAGGCGGACGAGGACGCCGAGCAGGTGCTGCGGATGATGGAGCAGTACCGGGTGCGCCGGCTCCCGGTGATCAACCACCCGGAGCACGAGGTGGTCGGGATGATCAGCGAGGCGGACATCGCGCGCGGCCTGCCGCAGGCCCGGCTGGCGGAGTTCGTCTCGGCGGTCTGCGCGGAGGAGCCGCCGCGGTCGACGGAGGTGCAGGAGCCGCAGGCGGTCTAGGGCCGCACGCCGCTCCCACCGGGCGGTCAGTGCTGCTCCCGGAGGCCCCGCTGCAGCAGTTCGGCGAGGTGGAGGGCCTGGCGGCCCTCGGCCAGGTGGGCGATCTGGGTGCGGCAGCTGAAGCCGTCGGCCAGCACGACGGTGTCCGGGTCCGCCGCGCGCAGCTCGGGCAGCAGCACGCGTTCGGCGATCGTCACGGACACCTCGAAGTGGCCCCGCTCGAAGCCGAAGCTGCCGGCCAGCCCGCAGCAGCCGGAGTCGAGGACGCGGTTGCGCAGACCGGTGCGGGCCTCCACCCGGCGGTCCGCGGCGGTGCCGAGGACGGCGTGCTGGTGGCAGTGGGTCTGGGTGACGGCGTCCAGCGGGAGCCGGGGGAGCGGGGCGTCCGGCGCGTACTGGTCGATGAACTCGGCGAAGGTGCGCGTCCGTTCGGCGAGCGGGCGGCCGTCGGCGCCGAGCAGCCGGGGCAGGTCCTCGCGCAGGGTGGCGGTGCAGCTCGGGTCCATGCCGACCACCGGGGTGCCGGCGGGCAGCCCGGTCGCGGCGAGCGCGCGCAGGCTGCGCCGCATCACCCGCCGGGCAGTGCCCAGCTGGCCGCTGGAAAACCAGGTGAGCCCGCAGCAGACGGGGCCGTCCGGCAGCCGGACGTCGAAGCCCAGGTGGGAGAGCACCTCGACGGCGGCGCGCAGCACGTTCGGCTGGAGGTGGTCGGAGAAGGTGTCCGGCCAGAGCAGGACGGGGCGGGCGCCGGCCGGGGCGGGGTGCGCGGCGCGGTGACGGCGGTACCAGCGGGTGAAGGTCTCGGGCGGGAACACCGGGACCGGCCGGCGCCGGTCCACCCCGCCGAGCCGCTTCAGCGGGCCGGCGGCGGCCGACCGGGCGATCAGGTTGGCCGCGCCGGGGGCGAGCGCGACGGCCCGCAGCCAGAGCGGCAGCCACCCCATCGAGTAGTGCGACAGGGGCCTGGGGCGGTGCCGGTAGTGCTGGTACAGGAACTCGGTCCGGTAGGTGGCCATGTCGACGTGGACCGGGCAGTCGCCGGCGCAGCCCTTGCAGCCGAGGCAGAGGTCCAGCGCCTCCCTGACCTCCGGTGAGCGCCAGCCGTCCGGGATGGCGCCCTCCGCGCCGCGCAGCATCTCGGCGAGCAGCCTGGCGCGGCCCCGGGTGGAGTGGCGCTCCTCGCCGGTGGCCATGTAGCTCGGGCACATCACCCCGGTGTCGGGGTCCACGCACTTGGCCACCCCGACGCAGCGGTGCACGGCCTTGGCGAGGCTGCCGTCGTCCTGCGCGTACGGGAGGGCGAGCGGGAGCGCGCGCACCGGCCCGGCCAGCCGCAGGTCGGCGTCGAGCGGGCGCGGGTCCACCAGGGCGCCCGGGTTGAGCAGGTTGTCGGGGTCCCAGATCCGCTTGAACTCGCCGAAGAGCGCGATGATCCCGGGCGGGTACATCCGGGGCAGCAACTCGGCGCGGGCCTGCCCGTCGCCGTGCTCACCGGAGAGCGAACCGCCGTACGAGACCGCGAGGTCGGCGGCCTGTTCCAGGAACTCCCGGAACACCGCCGGCCCGTGCGGCGCGGTGAGCGGGAAGTCGATCCGCAGGTGGACGCAGCCCTCGCCGAAGTGCCCGTACGGGACGCCGCGCAGGCGGTGGCGGCGCAGCAGCGCCCGCAGGTCGCGCAGGTAGTCGCCGAGCCGCTCCGGCGGGACGGCGGAGTCCTCCCAGCCGGGCCAGGCCTCGCCGCCGCCGGGCAGCCGGGTGACGATCCCCGCGCCGGCCTCGCGCACGCCCCAGAGCTGGCGCTGCTCGCCGGGGTCGGTGACGAGCGAGGTGGTGGCGGAGCGCTCCCGGCGGACGGCGTCGGCGAGCCGCCGGGCCGCCTCGAGGGCCTCGGCGGGGGTCGCGCCGGCGGTCTCCAGGAAGAGCCAGCAGGCGCCCTCGGGCAGCCGGTCCAGTGCGGGCGGGCGCGGTCCGGCGGCGAGCAGCGCGGCGATCAGGTCGGCGGCCATGCCCTCGACGGTCAGCGGGCGCAGCGGCAGCAGGGCGGGGACGGCGTCGGCGGCGGCCGTCTCGTCCGGGTAGCCGGCCACCACCAAGGCGCGGGCGGGCGGGTCCTCGACCAGTCGGACGGTGGCGCCGAGCAGCAGCGCGCAGGTGCCCTCGGTGCCGGTGAGGGCCCGGGCGAGGTGGTGGCCGCGTTCGGGGAGCAGGGCGTCCAGCGGGTAGCCGGAGGTCCGGCGCGGCAGGTCCGGCATGCCCTGGCGGATCACGGCGAGGTTGCGGTCGGTGAAGTCCTGGAGGTCGCGGTGGAGCCGGCCCGCGCGCCCGGGCAGGGCGCGCAGCGCCGTGCGTTCGGCGGGCCCGAGCGGGCCGCCGACGGTGAGTTCGGTGCCGTCGGCGAGCAGCAGGTCGAGGGACTCCACGTTGTCGGAGGTGCGCCCCCAGACGACGGAGTGGGCGCCGCAGGAGTCGTTGCCGATCATGCCGCCGAGGGTGCACCGGCCGTGCGTGGACGGGTCCGGCCCGAAGCGCAGACCGTGCGGGCGGGCGGCCCGCTGGAGGTGGTCCAGCACGGCGCCCGGCTCGACCCGGGCGGTGCGGCGCTCCGGGTCCACGCCGTGCACCGCGCCCAGGTGGCGCCGGAAGTCCAGGACGACCGCGCCCGGGCCGATCGCCTGCCCGCCGATGCTGGTGCCGGCCCCGCGCGGTACCACCGGTACGCCGTACTGCCGGCAGAGCGCGACGGCCGTCCGGACGTCGTCCAGGTCGGTCGGCTTGACCACGCCGAGCGGCAGGTGGCGGTAGTTGGACGCGTCGTGGCTGTAGACGGTGCGCTCGGCGGCGCCGAAGCGGACGTCGCCGCGCAGGGTCGCGGCGAGCTCCCGGGCGAGGTCGGCGCCGGGGGCGGCGGACGGTCGGCTCACGGGGGTCCTCCCGGGGGTGGGCTCGGCGTACCGCCGCCGATCATCCCAGCCGGACGGCGCGCCCGGTACGGGCCACCCCGGCGTGCGGCCGACGGAGTGTCGGCC
>NZ_JBHWUI010000059.1:0-45688 GCF_042737525.1 Kitasatospora sp. NPDC059973
CGCCCGAGGTGCGGGCCGCGCTCCGGTCGCCGATGCTGGGCGGCGACGCGCGCGCTGCACGGCGGCCGGCCGGCCCGAGGAAGGACACCCGCATGAGCTCACTCGACTTCGAGGTCATCGACAGCCCCGACAGCTCGCTCAACAAGACCTCCGTGCTGGTGACCGGGCCCGACGACGCCCTGCTGGTGGACGCCGGGTTCACCCGCTCCGACGGGCGCCGGCTGGTCGACCGGATCCGGGCCTCGGGCAAGCGGCTGACCACGGTGTTCGTCAGCCACGGCGACCCGGACTTCTACTTCGGCGCGCAGGAGGTGCAGGACGCCTTCCCGCAGGCGCGGTTCCTGGCCACGGCGTCCACCGTCGAGCACATCCAGGAGTCCTACGAGGGCAAGCTCAAGGCCTGGGCGCACCTCGGACCGGAGCTGCCGACCCGCCTGGTGCGGCCGGAGCCGCTGCACGGTGACGAAATCGTCTTCGAGGGGCACCGGTTCGAACTGCGCGGCGCCGACTTCCACCTGCCGGACCGGCACTACCTCTGGCAGCACCACCACCGGGCGCTCCTCGGCGGGGTCCTGCTCTTCGAGGGCCTGCACGTCTGGACCGCCGACACCCCGACCCCGGCGCAGCGGGGTGCCTGGATCGACCTGCTGGACGGCATGGAGGCGCTGGAGCCGGAGTTCGTGGTGGCGGGCCACCGGACCGCCGACGCGCCCACCGACACCACGGCGATCGCGCACACCCGCGACTACCTGCGCTCCTTCGAGACCGAGATCGGCCGGGCCACCGACGCGGCCGCCGCCAAGGAGGCGCTGGAGCACCGCTACCCGGGGCTGGGCATGGCACTGGCGGTCGACCTCGGTACGAAGGTCGCCAAGGGCGAGATGGTCTGGGGCTGAGCCGCGATGATCGAGATCCCGAGGTCCGAGATGTCGTTCGCCGAGTCCGACGCGCCCGCGGACGTGGTGCGCCGCCAGTACCTGGCCTCGGCACGCGGCGATCTGGCCGCGCTGCGGGCCACCCTGGCCGAGGACGTCGAGTGGACGGAGATGGCCGGCTTCCCGCTGGGCGGCACCTACCGGACGCCGAAGGGCGTCACCGGCGGCGTGATGGAGCGGCTGGCCGCCGACTGGGAGGACTGGACGGCCCACGACGACAGCTACGTGGTGGCCGGCGAGAACGTCGTGGTGCTGGCCCGCTACACCGCGGTCAACCGGGCCACCCGCCGACCGCTCGACGTCCGGGTGGCCCACCACTTCACGGTGCGCGGCGGCCGGATCGTCCGCTTCGAGCAGTTCGTCGACACCGCTCTGGTCCGCGAGGCGATGACGCACACGCCGTGACGCGGGCGGCCCGACTCGGGGCGCCCTCACGTCCGCCTGCTGGCCGCCGCAAACCCCGAACGCCCTCGCTTCACCCGTTCGGGGGAGCCTGTCGCGGCGCGCCTGGCGTGGCCTCGACAGGCCCTCCGACCGGCGGCAGGCTGTCCGTGATTCCGGCCGGAGAGCGAGGAGTTCAGCATGAGCACGGACACAGCGGGTACGGCCGACGGGCGCGGGCGCCCGTACGTCATCGTCGGCGCCTCCCTCGGCGGCGCGAAGGCGGCCGAGGCCCTGCGCGAGGCCGGCCACCAGGGCGACATCGTCCTGATCGGCGCCGAGCACGAGCGCCCGTACGAGCGGCCGCCGCTCTCCAAGGGCTATCTGCTCGGCAAGACGCCGCGCGAGAAGATCTACGTCCACCCGCCGCAGTGGTACTCCGACCACGACGTCACGCTGCGGCTCGGCACCGCCGTCACCTCGGTCGACCCGGTCGCGCACACCGTCACGCTCGCCGACGACGGCCGGATCGAGTACGCGAAGCTGCTGCTCACCACCGGTTCGGTGCCGCGTCGGCTGCCGGTACCCGGCGCGGAGCAGGACGGCGTGCACTACCTGCGCCGGGTGGAGGACAGCGACCGGATCAGGGCGGCGCTGGTACCGGGTGCCCGGGTCGTGGTGATCGGGGCCGGCTGGATCGGCCTGGAGACGGCGGCGGCGGCCCGGACGGCGGGTGCCGAGGTCACCGTGCTGGAGGCCGCCGAGCTCCCGCTGCTGCGGGTGCTCGGCCGCGAGGTCGCCCAGGTCTTCGCCGACCTGCACCGCGACCACGGCGTGGACCTGCGGTTCGGCGCCCAGGTCGAGGAGTTGACGGGCGAGGGCGGCACGGTCACCGGCGTCCGGCTCGGCGACGGCACGACGGTGGCGGCGGACGCGGTGATCGTCGGCATCGGCATCGCCCCCGACACCGCGCTGGCCGAATCGGCCGGGCTGGCGCTCGACAACGGCGTGAAGACCGACGAGTACCTGCGCACCTCCGACCCGGACATCCACGCGGCGGGCGACGTCGCCAACGCCTTCCACCCCCTGTACGGCCGCCACATCCGGGTGGAGCACTGGGCCAACGCCCTCAACCAACCGCAGACCGCCGCGCGCGCGATGCTCGGCCAGGACACGCCCTACGACCGGGTGCCGTACTTCTTCACCGACCAGTACGACCTCGGCATGGAGTACACCGGCTACGTCGAGCCCGGCGGCTACGACCGGGTGGTCCTCCGCGGCGATGTGAAGGCCAACGAGTTCATCGCCTTCTGGCTCGCCGACGGCCGGGTGCTCGCGGGGATGAACGTCAACGTCTGGGACGTCACCGACCCGATCCGCGAACTGATCGCCGCCAAGCGCGTGGTGGACGCCGACCGCCTGACGGATCCCAAGGTTCCCCTCGGCGAGCTCTGAGGCACGGCTGGAGCCCTGGCCGACAAGAAGCCACCCGATCAATCGCCGCGGGCGACGAACGGGACCGGCTCGGTGGCCAGGGCTCCCTCCGGCGGGCGTGAACGCCCTCGATGAGGGGGGCGAGGCCAGCCGGCACCGGGACGAGTCCGTCCCGCACGGGCGGGGAGCGGCCATCCTCGTCCGCCACCCGCTCGACCTGGTGGGCGGCGGTATCGGCGCTTGGGCAGGTGGTGGCCCCGCATCATGAAGTGCGGCGCGTTGAGCAGTTCCTGGCTGTAGGCGAAGTCCTCACCGGCCTCGGTGAGGCGCTGGATGTAGGTCATCGCCTGCCGGTAGCCCCCCGATCTCGGCCGCGACGGTGTCGCTCGCCTCGATCGGGGTCTCACCCCCGCGATGTCCTCGACGTCCGACACGCTCGCCGCGCAGATCAGACCTCGACACGCCGAAGGTCGCGCGCACCAAGCTCGCCAAAGTTGAGCGTCAGCTTGTCAAGAAAGCTCTGACGTCGCTATAACTTTCTCGTCGAGGTGCCCAGGCAGGAGGACAGAGCCGGGCAGGTCCGGCGCCATGGCGCCTCTGGGCACCCGTGACCGTTCACGACCGTGAGGAGCTGATCCCTTTGTTGATGCGTACCGACTCCCTGCGCGGAATGCGCGACCTGGACCGGCTGACCCAGCAGTTGGTCGGTACCGCGTCCCAGCCGGCGGGGATGCCGCTGGTCGCCTACCGCGACGGAGAGGTGTTCGTGCTGCGCCTGGACCTGCCGGGCATCGACCCGAAGACCATCGACCTGGACGTGGAGCGCAACGTCCTGACCGTGCGCGCGGAGCGCGCGTCCGGGCTGCCGCAGGGCGCGGAGGTGCTGGCGGACGAGCGGGTGCTGGGCCGTTTCTCCCGGCAGGTGTTCCTGGGCGACGCATTGGACACCGACCGGATCGAGGCCGACTACGACCAGGGCGTGCTGAGCGTGCGCGTGCCGATCAGCGAGAAGGCCCGCCCCCGCAAGATCGCCATCACGGCAAAAGGCGAACGCGAGGCCATCTCCGCCTGACCGCGACGATGCGGGCCACCCCTCCCCGGGCGCGGGCGCGCACGGTTGACCCCTGGGCATCGTGGGTTCTACTCGACCGGTGCGGAAAATCTGTGCCCGCTGGAGTAGACATTGCCGCGCACTGTGGTTAGTGTTTCTCTCGTAGCCGAGATCAAGCGGTACCCGCCAGACACGAACTGGCGGGCAGCAGTTCAGAAGTGCGCAGGTCGGCACGGTTGCAGGGTTCCGAAGCCAGGGATGGTGCAGTAAGGCGACGGGGCCGGTGGCCGGGCCGGGCGGCCCGCAGGTATCAGGGGCCGCCACCGAGCGGTACCGCAGTTCAGCAAGTGCACTACTCGTAGGTGAAGTTGAGTTCGGCAGTACCGGCAGTCGCAGTACGCGGTATCCCGGTGAAGGCGCCCAGGCTGCGGGCGCGCGCACTGGGAGTCCGGCAGTGGGGTTCCAAGCCGAGCAGGTTGAGCAGGACGGGCGACGGGGCTGGCTGCCGGAGTCGGCGGGACCGCCAGGGACCGCCGCAGCAGGACCGGGTAGTTGGCACTACCACGCAGTGGGAAGTACCGCAGTTCGCAGTAACCCGCCCGTACAGAGGATGAATGGAGGGACAACGCGCCATCAGGATCGCCCGGCCCGTGAGGAACCAGCCCGGGCGGACTCCGTAGACCCCCACGCAAGGACGGTGGTTTCCGGTCACGCATACGCGATCCCCGCGCACCCCCTCCCCCGGGGCAGTGCGGACATAAGGAACCCGGCCCCAGAGCCGGTAGATGGTGTAAAACCCTTCGGGGCCCCGGGAGCCGCAACGGCCCCGGGGCCCCTCAGCGCGTCCCCGGGCACAACAACTAGAAGAGGTGCAGTGACTACGACAGCCATTCGACCGCATACCCCCGATTCCCTCGACGACGACGACTACCCCGCCTACACCATGGGCCGCGCCGCCGAGATGACCGGCACCACCCCCGGCTTCCTACGCTCCCTCGGCGACCAGGGCCTCATCACCCCCCTGCGCTCCGACGGCGGCCATCGCCGCTTCTCCCGCTATCAACTACGGATCGCCATGCGCGCCCGCGACCTCGTCGACCAGGGCACTCCCATCGACGCCGCCTGCCGCATCATCATCCTCGAAGACCAGCTCGAAGAAGCCCTGCGCATCAACGAACAGCTCCGCCGCGACGCCGGACAGGAACCCGCAGCCGACACCTGATCCACCCACCAGGCCGACGAGACCGGCCCGCGGTGAGCGGCAGGTGCTCACCGCAGGGCCGCCCCGGACACCAGCCCCCCGACCGCCGGCCGGCCACTCCCACCCGCACGGCCCGCCTCACCGGCGCAGGCTGGTTCGACGCCGCCCGGTAGGACAGCTCTCCTCCCCGCCGGAAGTCACTTCCGGGTCGTTCATCCCTATCCGTTCGGCCCGGGTCATGACGCGTGCCCCGCGGCGTGGGCCCGGTGGCCTCCTTCTCGCTGGCTGTACCGGGCCCGCGCTCCCACTGCGCCCGACGGGCCGGCACCCGGGCCTTCCGGCGGGCGTCGGCCGCACGTCATCCGCCCTTCCTAGAATGAGCGCATGATCGCCGAAGACACCCAGCCGCCGGGAGACGGAGGAAAGTCCCGGCCCGGCCCCCGCACCACGTCCGGCTCCCTCCACACCGCCGCGCTTGATGCGGCCGCCGGCACGACCGGCCGGCCGACTGCCCGACCGACAGCCACCGACCCGGCCGGCGGCGCGCCGTGCGCGGAGGCGGCGCCGAAACCGGCGATGCGCGGCTGGCTGCACGCCGGCATCTTCCCCCTCTCACTGGCCGGCGGCGTCGTCCTGATCGCCCTGGCGCGCCCGGCCGCCGCGGTGGCGGCCTGCTCGGTGTTCGTGCTGTCGGCCTGCCTGCTGTTCGGTACCAGCGCCGTCTACCACCGGGGAACATGGGGCCGGCGCGGGGAGGCGGTCCTGCGGCGGCTCGACCACGCGAACATCTTCCTGATCATCGCCGGCACCTACACCCCGCTGGCGGTGCTGCTGCTGTCCGGACGGCGCCGGACGGTGCTGCTGACCGTGGTGTGGGCGGGCGCCCTGGCCGGCATCGCCTTCCGTACGCTGTGGATGGGGGCTCCCCGGTGGCTGTACACACCGTGCTACATCGCCCTGGGCTGGGCAGCCGTCCTCTACCTGCCCGACTTCGCACGCACCGGCGGCATCGCGATCGTCGTCCTCGTCATCGCCGGCGGTCTGCTCTACACCGCGGGAGGTGTCGTCTACGGACTCAAACGTCCAGACCCGTCCCCGTACTGGTTCGGCTTCCACGAGGTCTTCCACGCCCTCACCGTCGCCGCCTTCAGCGCGCACTACACGGCCGTTCTTCTTGCAGCCACATGACTGGTCGTCGCGGGCACGCGGACACGGGTGCAACGGGCGGTCACTGCAGCTCTTCCTGGGTTCTCGGGGACGCGGCGAGGGGCCCCGGTGCCTTTGCGGCTCCGGGGCCCCGAAGGGGTACAACACCATCTACCGGCCTGGGCCGGTCCTTGGGTTCCGCGCTACCCCGGAGGCCGGGGTGTGCGGGGATCGCGTATGCGTGACCGGAAACCACCGTCCTTGCCTTGGGGTCTGCGGTGTCCGCCCGGGCGAGTCTTCACGGGCCGGGCGATCCCGATGGCGCTTGCGCCCTCCATTCATCCTCTGGACTGCACTGTCACTTCCGTACTGCCAGTACTGCACTCACTGAACTACGCACAACCGGTACCGCTGGTGGCGGCCCCTGATACCTGCGGGCCGCCCGGTCCGGCAGCCAGCCCCGTCGCCGTCCTGCACCTGCCTGGCTTCGGAACTCCACTGCCGGACCGAACTGCGAACTTCTGTCCAACAACCCCGGCCAGTTCGTGTCTGGCCGGTATCGCCGACTGCTGTCTACAAGAGAAACGCTAGACCCGCCCGCGAGCAATGTCTACTCCAGCGCGCATAGATTTTGCGTTCGCCGTGAGTGAGGTACTCTTCCGGTGCGTGGCGGCGGCACCCCCCGAGCCGCCGCCACGCCCTGCCGACGAACAAGCAGTAGCGCGCAGGGGCGGGAGTGGAGGGCCTGGCGCCCGGAGCACCGCAGACCGCCCGGGACGGGCAGGCCGCCCTCGTCGAGGCGATCACCAGGGCTGTCCGCGGCGGCGGCCGAACCATCCGCCGACTGCCGGCCCGCTTCGCCGAACCGGCCTCCATCGCCGACCTGTACGCCCTGCGCGGTTCCCTCCACACCGGCCGCCCGTCCGGCCCCCACAGGCAGGGTCACTCCTGCCAGGCTGGTGACCAGGTGGGCGGTGCCGTCGGCGAGCCGGTAGGAGAGTCCGACGACGGTGACCCGGCCGGCCTGGACCGCCGCGGCAGGCGCGCGGGAGCGGTCCAGCAGCAGATCGACGGGGTGCCGTCCGCGCGAAGCGATGCGGTCCGCGTCCTCGGTGTGCCCGGCCGCTGCAGCGCCCCAAGGTCCTTCCTTTTCGGCGCGCGCCGGGCGGGGACGGCCGAGCGCGGTGCGGGGCGCGGCCTGCCGGGCTGGTCGGTTGACCGGCGGGCCGCGCCCCGGCGGGGACTACAGGGCGTGGGTGAGGCGGTCGGCCAGGAGGCGTGTGAAGCGGGCCGGGTCGGGCAGGTCTCCGCCTTCGGCGAGCAGGGCGCTGCCGTGGACGAGTTCGGCGGTTTCGGCGAGCGCCGGGTTGTCCGCTCCGGCCTGGTGGGCCTGGTGCAGGGCGGTGATGAGGGGGTGGCTGGGGTTGAGTTCGAGGATGCGCTTGACCTGGGGAAGTTCCTGGCCCATGGCCCGGTACATCTTCTCCAGGGTGGGGGTCAGATCGTGGGCGTCGCCGACCAGGCAGGCGGCGGAGGTGGTCAGGCGGGTGGAGAGTCGGACCTGCTTGACGTGCTCGGCCAACGTGGTCTGGAGCCAGGCGAGGAGGGCGGCGAAGTCCTCTTCGCGCTGCGCCTTCTCCGCCTTCGCCTCGTCACTGCCTTCCCCGTCGGCGTTGTCGTCGAGGTCGACCTGGCCCTTGGCGACGGACTGGAAGCGGTGGCCGTCGAAGGCGGGGATCTGGTCGGTCCAGACCTCGTCGACGGGGTCGGTGAGGATCAGGACCTCGTAGCCCTTGGCGGTGAAGGCCTCCATGTGCGGGGAGTTCTCCACCATCGCCCGGTTCTCACCGGTCAGGTAGTAGATGGTGTCCTGGCCGTCCTTCATCCGCGCGACGTAGTCGCGCAGCGTGGTCGGCTTCTCCGCATCATAGGTCGAGGCGGCGCTGACCAGTTCCAACAGGGCGTCGGTGTTGTCGCGGTCCTCGATCAGGCCCTCCTTGAGGACCCGGCCGAACTGCTCCCACACCTTCGCGTAGGTCTCGCCGTTCTTGGTCCGCATGTCCTTGAGAGCGCCGAGGACCTTCTTGACGAGGCGCCGGCGCACGGCGGTGATCTGGCGGTCGTGCTGCAGGATCTCGCGGGAGACGTTCAGCGACAGGTCGTGGGCGTCCACCACGCCCTTGACGAACCGCAGGTAGTTCGGCATCAGCGCGTCGCAGTCGTCCATGATGAACACCCGCTTGACGTACAGCTGCACGCCCCGCTTCGTGTCCCGGGAGAACAGGTCGAACGGGGCTTGGGCGGGGATGAACAGCAGCGCCTCGTACTCGAAGGTACCCTCGGCGCGCATGTGAACGGTCTCGGCCGGGGCCTGCCAGTCGTGGCTGATCTGCTGGTAGAACTCGCTGTACTCGGCCTCGGTCACCTCGCTGCGAGGACGGGCCCACAGCGCCTTCATCGAGTTCAGCGTCTCCAACTCGCCCGCAGCCACACCGTCGGCGTCGGCGCTGTCGTCGGCAGGGGTACTGCCGGGCTCGGTGGCCATCCGGATCGGCCAGCGGATGAAGTCCGAGTACTGCTTGACGACCTGCCGGATCTTCCACCGGGCCAGGTAGTCGCCCAGCCCGTCCTCACTGTCCTCGGCCTTGAGGTGCAGGGTGACCGAGGTGCCCACCGGCAGACCTTCGACCTCCGCGATCGTGTAGGTGCCCTCGCCGTCGGACTCCCACACGGTGCCCTGCTCGGTGCCGGCACGACGCGTGTGGAGGGTGACCTTGTCGGCGACCATGAACGCCGAGTAGAAGCCGACGCCGAACTGACCGATCAGGTGCTGCGCGGCATCCGCGTCCTTCGCCTCCTTGATCTTCGCCAGCAGGCCGGCGGTGCCGGACTTGGCGATGGTGCCGATCAGGTCGACGACGTCGTCGCGGGTCATGCCGATGCCGTTGTCCCGCACCGTCAGGGTGCGGGCGTCCTTGTCGACCTCCAGGACGATGTGCGGGTCGGAGGCCTCAAGGGTGGAGTCGGTGAGGGATTCCAGGCGGAGCTTGTCGAGGGCGTCGGAGGCGTTGGAGATCAGCTCGCGCAGGAAGATGTCCTTGTTGGAGTAGATCGAGTGGATCACCAGCTGCAGCAGCTGGCGGGTCTCCGCCTGGAACTCCAGCGTCTGGGTCGGACTGGCCACGGGAGGCTTCTCCTTCGAGTGGTGGAAAGGGTTCGTATTCGGTCAGGCCATTGGGGCCGGCGGGTGTACCGCGTGGCCGGCCCCGGGTTGTTCAGATGTGGCTGAGGGTCTGGTAGGGCTGCTCGGGGCGGGGGTGGCCGGGCCGGGCGGTGCCGTCGCAGGACAGGAACAGCTTCCAGCCGACTCGGCACTCCAGCGTCGCGCCGTAGCGGACCGCGGGCGGGTCCGGGCGCGTGCTGTACCGGTCGACGCGCACGATCCCGCCGGCCGCGTCGCCGGTGGGTGCGGGGCCACTGGCGTGCGGGTCGCGGACCGGCAGCGGCGTGCCCGGCGCGGTCACGGGCCGGCTGGCGGTGTGCGGCGCTGCCGGGCGCTGTCGTCCCGCAGCTGGTCGGCTCGGGCGGTGAGCTGATCGAGGCGGTCGGTGAGCTTCGGGTGGCCCGCCTCCAGGAGGGGGCGGGTCTCGGCGAGCGGGGCGAGCAGACGGGCAGGGTCGTGGTGGCCCAGGGCGTCCAGGAGGCGTTCGACGGCGGGGGCTGCCTGGGGGCCGAGGCCGTCCAGGGCGCCGATCTGTCCGGCGAGGCGGCGCAGGTCGGCGGCGTTGTCGCGGGCCCAGGTGGCCACCGCGCGGTCGGCGGCGCGCTGGCTGCGCGTGGCCTGGACGCGCTGCTCGCCGGTGCTGCCCGGCTCGGTGCCGGCCTCAGTGTTGGGGCGCAGACGCAGGTAGCGGCGTTCGGCGGCCTGGCGGCTCTGGACGCCCAGCGGTTCGGCGAGCTCGGCCCAGGTGGCGCCCGCGTCGCGGGCGGTCTCGATCAGGCCGGTCTCCCAGTCGGCGAGCTCCGCGCGCAGGTGGCGCAGCAGCAGGAGTGCGGAAAGGGCCTGCTGCGGATCGTTCTGTCCGGTGTCGTCCGGGGGTGCGTGGCGGGCGGTGCGGGCGGCGGCGTCCATCGTGCCCAGCGCGGCGGCGGCGGCCAGGAACGAGGCCGGCCCCGCCCCGGCCGCGCCGGTGTCCTGGCTGTCCATGTTGTCACCCTTTCGATGACTGGATGCTTGTCATCATAGGGATGACATAGTACACGATTCGCCTCGCGCCACACCGGTGCGAGCACCTGCGCCGGCTGCACTTCCCTTGCCGAGCGCCGGCGCCAGGCCCCCGCCTTGCATCGACCCCCTCACCGAACGCCGGTAGGTCGTGGACGTCCAGACCACCATGGCCTACGAGCACGTCCAGTCCCGCTGCATCGAACCCGCCGGCACCGATCGCCCCCGCGCCGCCGGGCACAGAACCCGTTGATCACCGCAGCCGCCCGCAGGAGCAGCGGCGGGCGGTCACGGCTCGACCCGGCGCAGGGCGTCCTCGGCGTGCAGGTCGGCGAGCGTCGGGTAGCCGTCCACCGCCATGATCAGGTCGGCCTCGGCGAGCAGCGAGCGCAGCACGTGCACCACGCCGTCCTCGCCGCCGAGGGCCAGGCCGTAGGCGTACGGGCGGCCGACGCCGACCGCCGTGGCGCCGAGGGCGAGTGCCTTGACCACGTCGGCGCCGCTGCGCACACCGGAGTCGAAGAGCACGGGCAGGCCGTCGGCGGCCTCGACCACGCCGGGCAGCGCGTCCAGCGCCGGCAGGCCGCCGTTGGCCTGCCGGCCGCCGTGGTTGGAGCAGTAGACGCCGTCCACGCCGCCGTCCCGGGCGCGGCGGACGTCCTCCGGGTGGCAGAGTCCCTTGAGGATCAGCGGCAGCTCGGTGAGCGAGCGCAGCCAGGGCAGGTCGGCCCAGGTGAGCGGGTTGCCGAAGACGCCCGCCCACTCCAGCACGGCGGCGCCCGGGTCCTCCTCCGGGGCCTTGGCGAGGCGGGCCCGGAAGACCGGGTCGGAGGTGTAGTTGGCCAGGCAGTGCCCGCGCAGCTGGGGGAAGTTGCCGGTGGCGAGGTCGCGCGGGCGCCAGCCGGTGACCCAGGTGTCCAGGGTGACCACGATGCCCCGGTAGCCGGCCTCCTCGGCCCGGCGCACCAGGCTCTCGGCGAGCGCCCGGTCGGTGGGGGTGTAGAGCTGGAACAGGCCTGGGGTGTCGCCGAGTTGGGCGGCGACCTGCTCCAGCGGGTCGACCGAGAGGGTGGAGGCCACCATCGGCACGCCGGTACGCGCGGCGGCCCGGGCGGTGGCGAGGTCGCCGTGGCCGTCCTCGGCGCAGAGGCCGATCACGCCGATCGGCGCCAGGAACAGCGGTGCGGGCCACCGCATTCCGAGGAGGTCCACCGACAGGTCGCGCCGCGCGGCGCCGACCATCATCCGGGGCACCAGGCCCCACCGGTCGAAGGCGGCCGCGTTGGCGCGCTGGGTCCGCTCGTCACCGGCGCCGCCGGCCACGTAGGACAGCAGCGTCGGCGGCAGCGCGGCCTCGGCACGCGCCGCCAGCTCGGCGAAGGCCATCGGGAGCTTCGGCTGCCTGCCGAACAGCGCGTCGAAGTAGATCTCGTTCTGGTAGTCCCCGAACTGCTGCCCCGTCATGACCGGTCGCCGTCCTCTCCTGGGGCCGGTCCGTCCGGGCCGGTCCCGGGCGGCGGCCGCGCCGACCCCACCCTGCCAAACCACGGGCCGCCGGGGGAGACCCCCGCGCGTCCGGACGGGCCCCGCCGGTCAGGCGGTGACCAGCGCGACGACGAAGCCGTCGTAGCCCTTCTCCCCCACGGTCTGGACGGCGGTGGCGGTCAGCCGGGGGTGCGCGGCGATCAACTCGGTGAAGCGGCGCACGCCCTGGACGCGGGGGTCCGTGCTGGTCTCATCGGTGACGGCGCCGTCGCGGACCACGTTGTCGCCGATGATCAGGCTGCCGGGCCGGGTGAGCCGCAGCGCCCACTCCAGGTAGTCGGGGTTGCTGGGCTTGTCGGCGTCGATGAAGACCAGGTCGAAGGGCTCGGCGCCCTCCTGCTCCAGTCGCGGCAGGGTGTCCAGCGCCGGGCCGGTGCGCAGGTCCACGACCGGTGCGAGCCCGGCCCGTTCGAGGTTGCGGGTGGCGACGGCGGCGCACCGCTCGTCGGCCTCCAGGGTGACCACCCGGCCGCCCTCGGGCAGCGCGCGGGCGAGCCAGATGCTGCTGTAGCCGCCGAGGGTGCCGATCTCCAGCACCCGGCGGGCGCCGTGCACGCGGGCCAGTAGGGCGAGCAGCTTGCCCTGGTTGGGTGCCACCTGGTGCGGGGGCAGCCCGGCCGCCTCGCTGTCGGCGACGGCGGCGAGCAGGGCGGCGTCCTCCTCGACCAGCAGGCCGTTGAAGTAGCCGTCGACGGCGGTCCAGGTCTGCTGCGGGGTCGGTCGGCCGGTCTCCGTGGTCATCGCGAGTTCCCTTTCAGTACTGACTCAGTTCCGAAGGGAAACCTACTCGATGCCCGGGCCGGCCCGAGCACCGGCCCCACCCCGGACCGGGGCCGGACCGAGCACCGGCCCCCCGCCGCACGGGCGGGGGGCCGGTCGCCCGTCGGCTGCCTGCCGACCCGGCGGGGTCAGGCCACCGGCGGGAAGGCTTCGGCGTCCGGCTTGAGGAGCTGGCCGGGAGCCGGCACCTGCCGGCCCACCAGGTAGGAGGTGACCAGCTTGTTCAGCTCCTTGCTCCGGCCGACCGCGCAGTGCTCGATCACGTCGACGCTGACCAGGACGGCGCTGCCGAGCTGGCGCTGCATGCGCTTGGCGAAGGTGTACTGGGTGGCCGGGTCGTAGAGGTTGCCGATCACCATCACCGGGGTGGCGGTGCGCCGGTTCCACGGGCCGGTGTACCGCTCGACGTCACGCGCGGGGGCCGGCCAGGTCGCGCAGGCGGGCGCGTCGAAGGCCTGGTAGCGCCCGAAGGTCGGCGCGTCGCGCTCCCAGGAGCGGGCCGCGTTGACGAAGGCCCGCGGGTTGGACGGGTACGGCTTGTCCTGGCAGTTGACGCCGTAGTAGGAGTCGTCCGCCGAGTACGGGGTGTCCGCCGGGGCCTCGCGCAGCGCGGCGGGCACGGTCACCGCCAGCGGGTCGGCGTCGGCCGCGTTCTTCGGGACGGCCAGGGACGGGGCCTTCTGCTGGCGGAGCACGTCGTCCAGCGCCTGCAGCGAGGTGGCCAGCGGGGCCTGCCGGCTCTGCGCGTAGAGCGCGTTGGCGACCTGGCTGGTGAAGCTGGACAGCGTCACCTGGGTACCGTTCGGCAGGGTGACCGGGGAGGTGCGCAGGTGGTCGCGGATCGCGTCGAACTTCGCCCGGGTGTCGCCCGCGCCGAAGGCGCAGCGCGGCGCACCGGCCGCCTCGCAGCGCTTCAGGTACTCGTCCAGGGCGAGTTCGAAGCCGTTCGCGCGCTCCCGGTCGTACTCCAGGCCGTCGTGCAGCCGCAGGCTCGGGTCGACGTTGCCGTCGATGATCACCGCGCGGACCTTGTCGGGGTACATGTTGGCGTAGGTGGCGCCGATCAGCGTGCCGTAGGAGAAGCCGGCGAAGGAGAGCTGGCGGTCGCCGACCCCGCGGCGCATCCGGTCGAGGTCACGGACCACGTTCTCGGTCGACATGTGCTCGATCAGCGGGCCGGCGTTGCGGTCGCAGGCGTCGGTGTAGTCCCGGGTGGCGGCCAGCGTGCCGTCGATCTCGGCCTTGGTGACGGGCACCCCGGTCAGCCGGTCGAAGACGCCGTTGGCCTCCTCGTCGGTGCCGAAGCACTTCAGCGGGTTGCTCAGGCCGACGCCGCGCGGATCGAAGCCGATCAGGTCGAACCGGGCCTGGACCTCGGGCTCGAAGCGGGTCGTGGTCGCCCAGAGGTAGCCGCTGCCGCCCGGACCGCCGGGGTTGAGGAACAGTGAGCCGATCCGCTTCGCCGGGTCACCCGCGCGCCGGCGCATCATGGCGATGCCGATCTTCTCGCCGGACGGGTGCGCGTAGTCCAGCGGCACCGGGTAGACGGCGCAGTCGTATATCCCGGGGTCCGGCTTGGACGGGTCGGGATTGCACGGTGCCCAGGCGACCGGGTCGACCCGGGCCTCGGCGGCCGCCGCGCCCGGGTCGGGTGCCGCCGAGGCGGCGGCGGTGGTGCCGGCGACGAGCGCGAACGCGCTGGCGACCGCCAGCGCGAGACTGGTGATACGGGACACGTAACCTCCTCCGGTTCTGCAAACCCGGTCAGCCTGGCAGCCGCTCCTCGGGAGGGGAAGACCACGTACCGCCGTGGATCCTTCTGGTGCGACGCCATCTGTCCGGCAATTTCCTTTATCGGAGCAGGATTTGGCGCAAAATCCACCGCAGGCCGTCCGCACCCCTCACCATCCGGACAGCGTCCGCCCGCTGGTGAGGGCTCATCAGATGCGCGCGGGTAGCGCCTGCGCCGCCTGCGGCACCGCCACCGCTCCCGGGCGGCGGTGCTCCGCCCAACGCACCGCCGGCCCCATCGCCCAGCCGGCCGCCGCGAACAGTGCGCCCAGCAGCAGCCAGCCCGGCGTGCCCCAGCTCAGCAGCAGCGTGGTGAGCAGTAGCGGACCGACCGTGCGTGCCACGGCCACGCCCGAGCCGAAGAACCCCTGGTACTGGCCGGTCTGATGGGCCGGCGCCAGGTCGAAGGCGATCTGCCAGGAGCCGGCCGACTGCCGCAGCTCACCGGCCACCTGGAGCGCCGCGGCGGCGACCAGCAGCCCGCCCAGCGCCCAGGGCGGCAGGCCCGCGGCGGCGGCCAGGGCGAAGACCACGCAGGAGACGAGCAGGACGACGCCGGCCTCGCGCACGGCCCGCGAGGCGGTCCGCAGTCCGGTGACCCGGCGGGCCACCCGCACCTGGAAGAGCATCACCCCGACCGTGTTGAGGACGAACAGGCCCGACCCCAACCAGCCGAGCCCGGGCGCCCGTTCGGCGATCCAGAGCGGGATCACCAGGCTGAGCAGGGGCATCCGCAGCAGCAGGACGGTGTTGAGCAGGGTCACCACCGCGAACGGCCGGTCCGAGAGCACCTCCAGCCGGGGCGCGGCGCCGGTCCGGTCCCGGCCGGGCGCCACCTCGGGCAGTCGCAGCAGCGTCAGTCCGGCGCCCAGGAAGCCCAGCGCGGTCACCAGGAAGGCGGCGAGGAAGGCCGTCCGCGTGCCGACGGTCAGGACGACGCCACCGAGGGCCGCGCCGAGCGCCAGTCCCGCGTTGAGGGTGGACTGCAGCCGGGCGAGCAGTTCGGTGCGCTCCTCGCGCGGGACAAGGCCGCCGACCAGCGCCTGGCGCGCGGCCGTGAGCCCGGACTGCGTCGTGGCGTACACGGAGGCGGCGAGCAGGAACGCCGCGAAGGAGTGGACGACCAGGAAGGAGGCGACGGCCGCACCGGTGGCCAGGGCCAGCAGCACCGCCGTGCCCCGCGGCCCGCGCCGGTCGGCGAGGTGGCCGAGCGGGACTCCCGCCAGCGAGCCGATCGCCCAGGCGACGGCCAGGCCGAGGCCGAGCCGGGCGGCCGAGAGGCCGACGACGTGGGTGAAGTACAGCGCCGAGCAGGTGAAGTACGCGCCGTCGCCGATCGAGCTGATCAACTGGGCGGCGGCGAGGGTCCGCCGGGCCCCGGCCGGTGGGACGGATCGAATCGACACAGCTCTCCCGGGTCGGGCGGCCGTCGGCCGCTCGGTCGCACTGACAGGATCAATGCTAGGGAGCGGGTGGACCGGCCAACAGGGCCAGTGGTGTGGCATGGGAGTGGGCCACTTCGCCGCCGGGGCCGGTCCGGTCCCGGTCCGGCCCCGGCGAAGGGGGCGGGACCGGGCCGTCGGCCCAGCGACGGACGCGGACCCGCCGACGGCAGAGCCCTGCGGCGAACGCGGACCCGCCGACGGCAGAGCTCAGCGACGGGCGCGGACCCGCCGACGGCAGAGCTCAGCGGTAGACGCGGGCCTGCAGTCGGTAGAGCTCCGCGTACAGGCCCTCCGCGGCGGCGAGTTCGGCATGGCTGCCGACCTGCGAGACCCGGCCGCCCTCCAGCACCACGATCAGGTCCGCCATCCGCACCGTCGAGAAGCGGTGCGACACCAGCAGGGTGACCGCTCCGGTGTCCGCCCGGGCCTGGGCCGCGAGGTCGGCGAAGTGCTCGAACAGCGCGTGCTCGGCGGTGGCGTCCAGGGCGGAGGCCGGTTCGTCGAGCGCCACCAGCAGCGGGCGGCGGCGCAGCAGGGCCCGGGCCAGGCCGAGCTTCTGCCACTGGCCGCCGGAGAGTTCGGCCCCGTCGCCGTAGCCGCGGCCGAGCAGCCCGTCGAGGTCGCCGTCGACCCGGGCCAGCGCCGGGCCGCAGTCGGCGCTCTCCAGAACCCGGGTGAGCGCCGCGTCGTCGTCCAGCCGCTCCAGGTCCCCGATGCCCACGTTGTCCCGCAGCCTCAGCTCCAGCCGGGCGAAGTCCTGGAACAACGTGGCCACCCGGCGCTGCCAGAGCTGCGGGTCGCACTCCTCCAGGTCGACGCCGTCGATCAGGATCCGGCCGGAGGTGGGCCGGTAGAGCCCGCACAGCAGCTTGACCAGCGTGCTCTTGCCGGCGCCGTTCTCGCCGACGACGGCGAGCGCGGCGCCCGCCGGGATGTCCAGGGTGACGTCGTCCAGGACGGCCCGCTGCTGGCCCGGGTACCGGAAGGTGACGCCCTCCAGGCGGATGCCGGCCGTCATGGCCTCGGGTACGGTGCCGCCCGCCGCCTCCTCCCGGCGCGGCTCGCGGAGCCCGTCCAGTCGCTGCAGGGTGCGGCCGGCGCCCTGGAGCACCGAGAGCAGCGTGAGCGCGCTGGAGACCTGCAGGCTGACCTGCGCGGCCAGCGTGATGACCAGGATGACGTCGCCGATGCCGGCGCCGGCGCCGCTGTTCACGGTCTGCCGGGCCACCAGGTAGATCGCACCGCCGTACGCGGCGGCGAAGGCCAACTGCCCTGCCGCGCGCAGCAGTCCGGCCTTGGCGTGGGCGCGGGCCAGGGTGCCGGTGGCGCGCCGCCAGTCGCGGCCGTGGCGCTCGATGAGCACCGACGCGGCGCCGGACAGCCGCACCTCCTTCACGGAGGCGTGGGTGGTGGCGAGTTCGAGCAGGTGCCGGCCCAGCCGGTTCTCCGGCGCGGTGGCCTCCTTGCCCCGGTCGACCAGGAGTTGGGCCCGGTTGCCGACCAGCACGGGCACCACGGCGAACAGCGGGAGCAGCAGCAGCCACGGGTTGAGCAGCCCGAGCAGGACGGCGGTGACGGCCATCTGGAGGCCCAGCCCGCCGAGCTGGAGGACGGCTTCGAGCGCGGCGCGGGTGCGCGGCAGCTCCTCGCGGATCAGGGTCAGGGCGTCGGCGACGTCGGCGCGGTCCAGCTTCTCCAGGCCGCGGTCGCCGTGGGCGATCGAGATCACCTCGGCCTGCAGGCTCAGCTCCTCCAGCTCACCCAGCTCGAAGTAGGAGAGGTGGGCGAAGTGATTTATCGTCAGCTCGACGACCAGCAGGAGCGCCGTGGTCAGCGCCAGCCAGGTGGCGGCCGAGCCGGTGCCGTCGATGGCGGCCGTGGTCAGCTCCTTGAGGCTGACCGCGATCAGCGGTGTGGCCAGGTAGCCGACGGTCATCAGCAGGACGGCGTGGGTCAGCCGGCGGGAATCGCAGTGCACGGCGAGCCGCAGCAGCCGGCGCACGGCGTGGAACAGTGTGGTCATCGGGCACCCACCGGGCGCATGGTGCGGTCCTCTTCCTGTCCGTCCGGGTCCTGCGCGTCGGTCGGGCCGTCGCCGGATTCCTCGTCGCGCGCGAACCGCTCCGCCTGGATCCTGAACAGCTCGGCGTAGCGGCCGTCGAGTTCCATCAGCTGCTCGTGGGTGCCGCTCTCCGCCACGCCGCCCTCGGCCAGCACGACGATCCGGTCCGCGCGGCGCACGCTGGAGAACCGGTGGGCGATGATCACACTGGTGATGCCCTCGGTCATCTCCAGGAAGCGGTCGAAGAAGGCCGCTTCGGCGCGCACGTCGAGCTGCGCGGTGGGCTCGTCGAGGATCAGCAGCGAGGCGCCGGCGTCCACCGCGAGCAGGGCGCGGGACAGCGCGATGCGCTGCCACTGCCCGCCGGAGAGGTCGCTGCCGCCCTCGTACTGGGTGGACAGGACGGTGTCCAGGCCCTTCGGGAGCCGCGCGACGATCTCGGCCGCCCCGGCCCGTTCGGCGGCGGCGAGCAGCGCCTCGCGGTCGCCGAGCAGCTCCGGCCGGCCCATCCCGATGTTCTCCGCGGCGGTGAGCTGGTAGCGCGTGAAGTCCTGGAAGATGACGGCGATCCGGCGCTGCCACGCCTCGGCGGGCAGCCCGGCGAGGTCGGTGCCGCCGGCGGTGATCCGGCCCTCGGTCGGTTCGTGGAGCCCGGCCAGCAGCTTGACCAGGGTGGTCTTGCCGGAGCCGTTGAGGCCGACGATCGCGGTGGACCGGCCCGGCCGCAGCTCCAGCTCCAGGCCGCGCAGCACGTCGGGGCCGTCCTCCTGGTAGCGGAAGGCGACGTTCTCGAAGCGGATCGGACCGTCGATCGCGGGCGAGGCCCCTGCGGGCGACATACCGGCGGGTGAGGCCCCGGCGGGCGAGGTCCCGGCGGCGGAGTCCGGCGCGGGGCCGACGCCGGGCCGCGCGGGCACCCGGGCGCGGGCCAGGGCCTCGAAGCGGACCAGGGAGTCGTAGGCCGCCAGCCCGTACTGGGTCTGGACGTCGCTCTCCGGGAAGTAGACGCCGAAGCGCATCGGGATCAGCACGGCCTGGAGCGCCACCGAGAGCTGGAGCAGCGACAGCGTGCCGTCGACCCCGCTGCGGGCCAGGACCACGAGCGCGGTGCCGCCGCCGAGCAGACCGACCACCGCGAGGCCGACGAAGGGCCAGAAGAGCAGCCGTCGGCGCCCGGTCCAGAGCGGTTCGAGGTATTCGCGGGCCTCCCGCTCGTGACGGCCGAGCAGCCAGGGCAGCAGCCCCAGCATCCGGGTCTCCTTGGCGAGTTCGGGCCCGCCGGCGGCCCGCCGCAGATAGCCGACCCGGCGGCGCGGGCCGGCCAGCGAGCCCAGCAGGGTGGCGAAGCGGCCCAGCGAGCCGCGCTGGCCGAAGCGGATGACCAGGGCGGTGAGGGCCACCATGACCCCGGGGAGGACACCCAGCGTGACCGCCACCATCACGGCGGCGCCCGCCAGTTGGGCGTAGCGGGCGATCAGCGCCAGGGCTCCGGCGGCGGCGTCGCCCGGGGTGGGCCGGGCCCGGTCGAAGGCGCTGCGGGCGTCCGAGAGCAGGTCGAGCACGTCCTGCCGCTCCAGCTCCGCCGCGGGCAGGTCGTTCAGCGCGCCGTCCATCAGCCGGCCGATGCAGGCGCCGTCCACCCGGCGGGTGACCACCTCGCTGACCACGGTCTGGAACGGGGTCAGCAACTGCTGCAGCACGAACGCCCCGACGGCGATGCCGAGCGCCGCGGCGACCTTCTCCCAGTCCGCTCCCGTGGTGCCCCCGGCGGCCGCGGCGGCCGGGATGTCCGCGATGACCCGGCTGGTCCAGGCGATGAACGCGATCGGCAGCAGCCCGACCACGAGGTGGACCACGGCGCCCGACACGAGCAGGCCGGCGCCGGCATGGCGCAGCAGCTCGACGACGGCGCGCCAGCGCCTGACGCGGCTGCCGAGCCAGCCGGCGCCGGCAGACGGAACGGATGACGACACCTTGAAAACCCCCGTGGACAAGTGTGCTGACGAAGCCGGCGGACCGGTGAGGCACCGGCCCGACGAGCCGGGTGAACGACGTGCAGGGCGAACGGCGAGCCGGGTGAACGACGTGCAGGGCGAATGACAGGACGTGGACCGGAAAGGGCGGACGGACGGAACCGGCGGACTGCCGGGCCGGCGAGGAAGGGAGCGGACGCGTGACGCGACGTCGACCGCGGTCGTTCGTACCGGTGCTGGAAGACACCCCGTAGCAGGACCGGCGGCTGTGCGGTTCGGCGCGAGCAGGAGCCACGGGGTACCCGGGCGGTCGGCGGAGCGGCGGGCGTGGGTGACAACCGATTTTGTTCCGCTGCTGCTCATGATCGTGCGCCGCGATCAGCTTGGACTAGACCAGTGGTCACGTCAAGGAATTCGTGGAACTGCCGGTTCCGGGCGGGCCGGGTGGTTCGGCCCGCCCGGCCGAGGAGCGGCGCGGGCCGCCGGAAGGTGCTGGACAACCCGAAGCGGTGGTCGCTAGGGTCCGAAGCGGAAGGGAGCAAACCGGCCGGCCGGGTCGGTGTCTCCGTCCTTCACCTCGGACCGGGGTCGACGTGGGCCGCCGCCCGATCGGTGGCCCCGCACCTCTGGAAGCCGGACCGAGGGCGAGGCCCACAGCCAGCCCCACCCTCCGCGGCGTCCCACCCTCCACCGGACTTCACGCCGCACCGTCCCCGCGACCGCCGGTCCGCCCTCCGCACCGCCGCACCGCTCCCGCCTCGCGTTCCGCCGGGCCGGCCGCCTACGGCGGTCGACCGGGCCCGCCCGCACGTCCCCGAGCGATGCACCGCACCCCCGAGGCGCCCCACTGCCGTGGCGCCCGGCCGAGGACGCGGCAGCCCCACCGCATCACCGCACCGCACCACGCCGTCAACCGACCGCGCCGCTGACGCGGCGCAGCCCCGAGAGGCATAGGCATGGAACAACGTCGTGTCGGCTCCCTCCGGTTCCACGGGGACCGGACCGGGAGCGCCCCGATGACCTGGGGTCAGCGCGCCATCTGGAAGTCCATCCAGTGGCTCGACGAAGGCGCCCACTACTACAACATCCCCCGGGTCGTGTCCGCACCACCCGGCCTGACGCTCCATCAGATCGAAGGCGCGCTGGGCCGGTTGCTCTCGCGCCACGAGGCACTGCGCACCCGGTTCGAGCAGACCGGGCAGGGGCCGGTGCAGCACGTGTCGGCCTCCGGCGAGCTCGCCGTCCCCGTCCACGAGGCCCCGCCGGGCGAGGGCGCGACGGTCGCCGACGAGGTGTCCCGGGCGCTGGCGGCCGAACCCTTCCGGCACCGCGAGGAGTGGCCGTTCCGCTGCGCCGTGGTGACGGAGCAGGGCGAGCCGGTCCAGGTCGCGCTGGTCTTCTCACACCTGGGCGTCGACTTCTGGGGCGTGCAGCAGGTCGAGCAGGACCTGCGCGCCCTGCTCGCCGGGCAGGACCCGGAGCCGCCGGCCTGGCAGCCGCTGGACCAGGCGGGGTTCGAGACCGAGGGCCCGGGCGCCGCCCGCGGCGCCGCCTCGGTCGACTACTGGCGCCGGAGCCTCGCGGGCCTGCCGCCCACGATGTTCCCGGCCACACGGTTCCCGCCGGTCGCGGGCGAGGCCTCCCCGGTCACGGACGCCGCCGAGCGGTTCGTCCGGCTGCGCATGGACTCGCCCGCCGCCGCGGTGGCGGCCAGCGCGCTCGCCGACCGCTGCGGGGTCAGCACCGGTACCGTCCTGCTCGCCGGGACGGCCGCGCTGCTCGGCGCGTACACCGGGAACAGCACCGCCGTCCTGCAGTTGATTGCCGTCAACCGGCACGACGAGCGCAGCCGCCGCCTGGTCGCCGCGATGACCGCCAACGCGCTGTTCTCGCTGGACGTGGCCCGGCCGACCTTCGAGGAGGTCATCCGCGCCACCTTCCTCGCCGGCATGAACGCCTACCGCTTCGCGCAGTACGACCCGCTGGTGGTCGACGGGGTGATCGACGCGGCCCGGGAGGCGAGCGGCGGTGCCCTGCGGCTCGCGTCCTTCTTCAACGACGTCCGCCTGCACGACCGTTGGGAGCGGCTGCCGGCCACCGACGGCTCCGCGGAGCAGCTGCGGGCGCTCACCGAGAAGACCGAGGTCTCGCTGATCGGCACCTGGGAACGCCAGGACGCCGACTTCTTCGTGCACACCACCTACGAGCCGGACACCTGCCTGCTGTACCTGATGGCCGACACCGCGCTGATCCCCCGTCCGGAGATCGAGCGCCTGCTGCGCGCCTTCGAGCGGCTGCTCGTGGAGAGCGCGGCCGGCCTGCCGGGCCTCGACACCCTCCCGGTCGCCGGCTCCTGACCCGACCTCCCTCCCCCACCACCGAAGTACGCCCGGCCGAAGTACGCCCGGCGTAGGTCCGGTCACGCCCGAAGTACGTCCACGTACCTCGGAGCACGCCCGACGATCGCCCAAGTACGCCCGAAGTAGCCCAGAAGCCCTCCGTCACACAGGAGCACGCACCCATGAGCAGCACCGCACCCGCCATCTGGGACGAGGAGGTCAGCGCCGCCGTCGAGCGCCTGACCACCGCCGCCGAGAACGAGTACTACAACCCGTACCAGACCTTCGACTGGCCGGAGAGCATCCCCGAGGGTGCCCTGTGGATGAGCGAGGACCTGATGACGGTCCACGGCACCGACGCGGCCGCCGAGCTCACCCGCGAGCAGTACCTGACGCTGGCCAAGTGGGAGAGCGTCAACTTCTACAGCCTGAACGTGCACGGCATCCGCGAGCTGATGCAGGAGGTCGTGGCGCGCATCCACGCCCCGGGCTACGAGATCCCCACGCCGTTCTTCCACCACTTCCTGGGGGAGGAGAACGAACACATGTGGTTCTTCGCCGAGTTCTGCCTGCGCTACGGCGGGAAGCTCTACCCCAACCGGGCGATGAGCTTCGGCGACCAGAAGCACTCCGCGCTGTTCGACAACTTCATCGTGTTCAGCCGGATCCTGATCTTCGAGCAGATCGTGGACCACTTCAACAGCAAGATGGCCGGTGACACCGCGCTGCCGGAGACGATCCGGGCGATCAACCGGGTCCACCACCAGGACGAGTCCCGGCACATCGCGTTCGGCGCCCAGCTGGTCCGCGCGCTCTGGGACCGGCTGCGCGAGGCCGGCGACGAGCAGGAGCTGACCGCCGCCCGGCAGTACATCGAGAAGTACATCAACGCCTCGATCCAGCAGCTCTACAGCGTGGACGTCTACCGGGACGCCGGCATCCCCGACCCGTTCGCCTTCCGCACCCGGCTGCTGGCCGACCCGGCCCGGGGGCCGGTCCACGACGCGATCGTCAGCCGCACCACCGCCTTCTACCGCCGGATCGGCGTGCTCGCACCGAAGGCCGCCTGAACCCTCGGCCCCGCCGGGACCCACCGGCCCCCGGAACCACCGGCACACGAGAACTCCAGAACCACCGGAACCACCAGCCCACCGGCCCCACCGGCCCCACCGGAACCATCCACGAGAACGAGGTACCGCTCGCATGACATCGACCGTAGAGCCCGCCGCCGTCCGGCTGCGCGACCCCGGCCCCGGCCTGGTCGCCCTCGACCCCGACCGGGCCGCGCTCCTGCTGGAGCTCGACGCGCTCTTCACCGGCCTGGCCGACCAGGTCGCCGCGCCCGCCGTGGTGGGCCCGCCGCTGCTGCCCGTCGAGGGCCTGGCCAAGCTCGACTACTTCCGGAACTTCCCCCACCTCGGGGTGCTCGCGGCCCGCCTGTCCGAGCAGGCCGTCGACGAGCTGGCGGCCGGTGCGGAGGCCGGCCGGCAGCCCGTCGAGCCCACCGGCTACGTGCTGCCCTCGGCCACCTGCTACGGCGTGCTGCTCTCGCTGGAGGGCCAGGAGGTCGGCGAGGAGCTGCGGCTGACCGCCGTCGGCCGCTGCTTCCGCAACGAGGACCACTACGACGGCCTGCGCCGGCTCTGGGGCTTCCACATGCGCGAGGTCGTGTACTTCGGCTCGGCCGACGGTGCCCGCGACCACCTCGCCACCTCCCGGGTCTTCGTCGAGGAGCTGGCCGGGCGCCTCGGCGTCGAGCTGTCGTACCAGCCCGCCAACGACCCGTTCTACGACCGGACCGGCTCCCGGGCGAAGCTGATGGCCCTGGACCCGGTGAAGTACGAGTTCGTCGCCACCGACGGCACCGCGATCGCCTCGGTCAACCGCCACCGCAACTTCTTCGGCGAGCGGCTCGGCATCACCTCGGGCGGCGCGACCGCGCACAGCAGCTGCACCGCGTTCGGCGTCGAGCGCTGGGTGCACGCGATGCTGCTCGCCCACGGCACCGCCGAAAAGGCCCTGGCCCGGGTGCGCGATGTCCGCGCCTGACACCGGGGAGCGGGCCCGGGTGCTCGCCGCGGCCGAGCGCGGCGCCGCCGCGCTCGGCGTGGAGTTCCCCCTGGTGCAGGCCGGTATGGGCGGCATCGCCGGACCGGCCCTGGCCGCCGCCGTCAGCGAGGCGGGCGCGCTGGGCACGGTCGCGCTCTACAAGGGCGACCGGGCGCTGGCCGTCGAGCTGATCGGCGACACCGCCCGCCGCACGGCGCGCACCTTCGGCGTCAATCTGATCCCCGAGGTGTCGGGCCGGCTGCTCCCGGAGCAGATCGGCGCGCTGATCGAGGCGGCCGACCGGCAGCTCGTGCTCAACAGCTACGGCCTGCCGCCGGAGGCCGAGGCCCGCCGGGTGCTCGACGCCGGCCACCGGCTGGTCGTCCAGGTCGGCACGCCCGAGGACGCGGCCGCCGCCGCGGCGCTGGGCGCCCACGCCGTCGTGCTGCAGGGCACCGAGGCCGGCGGCCACCACCTCGGCACCCGGCCGCTCGCCGAGCTGCTGGCCGCCTACGACCAGGAGCCGCCCGCGCTGGTGTCCGGCGCCGTCACCGACGGCGCCGGCCTGCTGGCCGCGCTCCGGGCCGGGGCGAGCGGGGCGCTGTGCGGCACGGTCTTCGTGACCACCGCGGAGTCCGCCGCGCACGACGACTACAAGAAGGCCGTGGTCGCGGCGACCGGTGCGGACACCCTGATCACCGACCGCTTCTCGATCGGCTGGCCCGGCCGTCCGCACCGGGTGCTGCGCGGGCCGGTCACCGATTCGCCCGAGCCGCCGCCGGCCACCCTGATCGCCTGGACCACCGTGATGGGGGTCCGCCGTCCGGTGCCGCGCGGCTCCGCGGCCGCCCCCACCGTCGAGGCCGAGGGCCGGATCGACGCCATGGCCCGCTACGCCGGCCTCGGCAGCGGGCGGATCACGGCCGTCGAGCCCGCCGGGCGGGTGGTCGCCCGGCTCCGCGAGGAGTTCCGGGCCGCCCTCGCCGGCGACGCCGCCCGCACCGGCGACGCGGTCCCCGACTCCCTCCGACCCTCCGAAAGGACGTGACCCCATGGCCCTGGACCTCGGACTGACCCAGGTCAGCCAGCTGGCGTTCGGCTACTGGCACTCCCAGGTACTGATCGCCGCGGTCGAACTCGCGGTGTTCGACGCGCTCGCCGACGGCCCGCTGGGCGTCGACGAGGTCGCCGAGCGCTGCGCCGTCCCCGCGGACTCCGCGCTGCGGCTGCTCGACGCCGCGACCGCCCTGCGGCTGCTGACCCGGGACCCCGACGGCGGGTACCGCAACACCCGCACCGCCGAGCGCCTGCTCACCACCGGCTCGCCGGAGTCGCTGGTGCGCTGGGTCCGGGTGATGGGCCGCTGGTACCAGCCCTGGGGCCGGCTCGGCCAGGCCCTGGAGCAGGGCCGCGCGGTCGAGGACCGCAGCGGCCGGCTCACCGACGACCCGGCGTACGTCGAGGACTTCATCCTCGGCATGCACGAGTACAACTCCCGGACGGCGGAGGCCGTCGCCCGGGCGCTGCCGCCCGAGGACGCCCGGCGGCTGATCGACGTCGGCGGCGGCGCGGGCAGCTACAGCATCGCGTTCTGCCGGGTCTGGGAGGGGCTGCGGGCCGAGGTGGTCGACCTCGCGCCGGTGGCCGAGCTGGCGGGCAAGGTGATCGGCGAGGCCGGTCTGGCCGACCGGATCACCGCCCGGACCGGCGACTACTACCGGGACGCCTTCGGCACCGACGCAGACGTCGTGCTGCTCTCCAACGTGCTGCACCAGGAGAGCCCGGAGAACTGCCTCTCCATCCTGCGGCGGTCGGCGGCGGCGCTGCGCCCCGGCGGCCGGGTCCTGGTGCACGGCCACTTCCTGGAGGAGTCCCGCACCGCGCCGGTCTTCACCACCCTGCACAACCTCTCCGCCCTCGCCCTCTGGAGCGGCGGCCGCAGCTACACCACCGCCGAGATGGCGGAGTTGATGACGGCGGCCGGGCTGTCGGACATCGAGGTGCTGCCCACCGCCGAGCAGTCGGCCCGCCTCCTGGTGGGCCGCGCCGGGGGCACCACCGCCTGAGCGCCGGTACCGCCCGCCCGTCCTACCGCCTGCCGGGCCGGCGCCGTCCCCGCGGACTCCGTCACGGACGCGTCGCCGGCGCACCCTTCGAAACCTCCCAGGAGCTGTCATGCAGCAGATCATCGAGTGGATCAACGCCAAGAACCCCGAGCTGGACCGGGAGATCGACCGCGAGGAGGACCTCATCGAGGGCCGCCTCATCGACTCCCTGGACTTCCTGGAGTTCATCTACCTGCTGGAGAGCATCTCCGGCCGCACCATCGACCTCCAGGAGGTCAGCGTCGACGACTTCCGCACGGTCGAGCGGATCGAGCAGCGCTTCCTCGCCGACCTGATCGAGGCGGCATGACGACGGCCGACCCGCACCTCGCCCCGCACCCGGCGTCCTCCGCCCTGGTCACCATCGACCTGCAGCGGGACTTCCTCTCCGAGAGCCCCTACGGCATCCCCGGCACGACCGAGGTGCTGCCGCAGGTGCGCCGGACGGTCGAGGCCTTCCGCGCCGCCGGCCGCCCGGTGGTCCACGTCGTCCGGCTGTACGAGAAGGGCGGCGGCAACGCCGACCTGGTCCGCCGGACGCTGCTGGCCTCCGGCACCAACCTGGTCGCGCCCGGCTCCGAGGGGAGCGGGCTCGCCCCGGCGCTCGCCCCGCTCGGCGCGCCCCCGCTCGACCCCGAGCTCCTGCTGGCCGGGCGGGCCCAGGAGTTGGGTCCGAGCGAGTACGCGATCTTCAAACCGCGCTGGGGCGCGTTCTACCGGACGGCCCTGCAGGAGCTGCTGGAGGGGCACGGCGTGGATACCGTCGTCCTCGTCGGCTGCAACTTCCCGAACTGCCCCCGGGCCACCCTGATCCAGGCCAGCGAGCGGGACTACCGGGTGGTGGCCGTGCCCGACGCGATCTCCCGCACCAGCGAGCAGGGGCTGGCCGAGGTCGCCGGGCTCGGTGTCCAACTGCTCGACACCGCCGAGCTGCTGGCGCGGTTCGGGTTCCCGGCCCCCGAGGAGGGCTGACGCCCGCGGGTGGTCGGAGCGGGCCGCCCCGGTCCGCTCCGACCACCCGCACGGCCACCTCCCGCGGCTTTGCGGTCCCGCTCGCCGGCGGGCCCGCGGACACCCCGGGCCGGACCCGCGGCCGAGCGGCGAACCCCCGTACGGGCTGGGCCCGGCCGTCACCCGGACAGCGGTACCGCGGCCGCCGCCACGCCCTGCCGTGCCGTCCGTATCCGCCCCATCCGACATCCCCGCAGATGCCCGTTCCGGCCCGAAGTGCCCGTGTTGACCGGCCAGTAGCCCCCTCCTATGCTCGACCGCGTTCGTGATCCGGCACCGGGGCCGGGGCCGCCGAGGCCGCCCGGCCGGAGCCGACCCCGGCTCGAAGGGCTCCTGCCATCAGCACCTCCGTCGCATCCCCGGGCAGCGGGCGGGACACCGCCGCCCAGGCCGCCGCCGACCGTGCCGCCAGGCCCACCGGCCGCCGCCGGTTCCTCACCTATCTGCTGGCCGCCCCCACCCTCACCGTCGCCGCCCGGGCCGGACTCGACGCCGCCGCACCCGCCACCGCCCACGCCGCCGCCGAACGGGCCGCCGCCGCCGCAGAACGGGCCGCTGAGGCACCGCAGTTGCTCGGTCTGCCCGGCATCCCCGACATCCTGGACCTCGGCGACGCGCTGATCGTGGCCGGACTGCCCACCGCCCACCTGCTGGTCCTGGAGATCACCCCCGGCGGTCGCGCCGCGCTCCACCTCCCCCGGCTGGAGGTCGGCCAGGGCCTCACCACCACCATCGCGATGCTCGTCGCCGACGAACTCGACGCCCGGCTCGGCGATGTCGACGTCCCGCTCTCCGACGGCCGCCCCGACCTGCTGTTCAACCAGCTCACCGGCGCCTCCAACTCGGTGCGCTCGCTGTACGACCCGGTCCGCGCGGCGGCCGCCGCCGCCCGCGCCCGGCTGGTCACCGCCGCCGCCCGCCGCTGGTCGCTGCCGGCCGACACGCTGCGCACCGCCGACTCCGCCGTCCTCGCCCCCGACGGCCGTCGGGCCGGTTACGGCGAACTCGCCGCCGAGGCCGCCGCCGTGGCCGTCCCGGCCGTGCCCGCCACCCCGAAGCCGGCCGACCAGCAGCGTCTGGTGGGCCGGCGGACCGGGCGGATCGACGCCCGGGACATCGTCACCGGCCGCGCGAAGTACGCCGGCGACCTCGCCGTCCCCGGCGCGGTGCCGACCGTGGTCGCCCGCCCGACCACCATCAACGGCACCCTCAAGTCCCTGGACGCCTCGGCCGCCCGCACCATGCCCGGCGTCCTCGGCGTGGTGCGGATCCCGAGCGGCGTGGCCGTCCTGGCAGAAACCTTCGACCAGGCGCTCAAGGCCCGCGACGCGCTCCGCACCTCCTGGAACCCCGGTCCGGTCGCGGCGCTCTCCGACGCCGACATCCGGGCCCGACTCCGCGCCGCCCACGCCCCGTTCCTCGTCCCACCGCTGCTCACCCAGTACGTGGACGGCGAGTTCGACTTCGCCTTCGTCAACCACGCGCCCATGGAGGTGCTGACCGCCGTCGCCGACGTGCGCCCCCACCGGGCCGAGATCTGGTTCGCCTCGCAGACCCCGATCGTGGCCCAGCAGACGATCGCCGCCGAACTCGGCCTGCCGCAGGACGCCGTGACCGTCCATGTGGTGCGCGGCGGCGGCTCGTTCGGGCGGCGGCTGTTCTTCGACGCCGCACTGGAGGCCGCCCAGATCTCCCGGGCGGCGGGCCGCCCGGTCAAGCTGATGTGGACCCGCAACGACGACATGCGCCACGGCCGGATGCGCCCCGCCAGCCACCACCGGGTGCGCGCCACCTACGGCCTGGGGCAGGTGCTCAGCTACGAACACCGGGTCGCCACCGTGCGGACCGACTTCCGGCACGGCCTCGGCGAGGCGCTCACCGCCGCCGGGTTCAACCTCTCGGTGGCCGGGATCAGCCTCGCCCAGGCCTTCTTCCTGCTCAGCGAGAAGAACCCGTACAACGTCGGCGTCCCGACCCAGCTGCTCTCCGAGGTGCCGCTGGAGGTGCCCACCGGCAGCTGGCGCTCGGTCTACTCGGGCACCGTCCGGGTCGCCGACGAGATCATGATGGACGAACTGGCCCGGCGGCTCGGCCAGGACCAGGTCGCCTTCCGCCGGGCCCGGCTGCGCGACGCCCAGGGCCGGGCCGTCCTGGACAAGGTCGCCCAGGCCGGCCGGTGGGGCCGCCCGATGCCCGCCGGCCAGGCCCAGGGCATCGGCTACCACGACGAGAACGGCGGCCGGGTCGCCTACCTGGTCGAGCTGGACGCCTCCGATCCCCGCCGGCCGCGGGTCACCCGGGCGGTGATCGCCGCCGACGTGGGCCGCGTGATCAACCCCAGTGGTCTGGAGGCCCAGTTGACGGGCGCGCTGATCGACGGCATCTCGGTGATCCTCCGGGCCGGCAACCACATCGACCACGGCGCCGTCCGCGAGGGCAGCTTCTCGGACTTCCGCTACGCCCGGCAGCGGGACACCCCGCCCTCGGTCGAGATCCACCTGCTGCCGCCGAGCGGTCCACCCGGCGGCGCGGGCGAGCTGGGCGTCCCGGCGGCCTCGGCCGCGGTCGCCAACGCCTACGCCCGCGCGACCGGAACCGCCCCGCGCTCCTTCCCGCTCGACTTCTGAACCCGCCGCCCGCACTCCCCCGGTGGCCCCGGTCCGCCGCCGCCACCGACCTCTTCGAAGGGCCCGACTCCCCATGCCCAGCCACACCTTCGTCCTCAACGGGCAGCCGGTCACCGTCGAGGCGCCGGACGACATGCCACTGCTCTGGGTGCTGCGCGACAAGCTCGGCGTCACCGGCCCCAAGTACGGCTGCGGGGTCGGCGTCTGCCGCGCCTGCACCAGCCACCTGGACGGCGAGGAGTTCCAGCCGTGCACGGCGGCGGTCAAGGACTGCGCCGGACGGACGGTCACCACCATCGAGGGCCTCGCCGACGGCGAGGTCCTGCATCCCGTCCAGGAGGCCTGGCTGGAGTGCGACGTCGCCCAGTGCGGCTTCTGCCAGCCCGGCCAGATCATGACGGCCGTCGCCCTGCTGCGCCGCACCCCGGCGCCGACCGACGCCGACATCGACGGGATCCAGAACATCTGCCGCTGCGGCACCTACCCGCGGATCCGCGAGGCGATCAAGAAGGCCGCCGCCGCCCAGGCGGCCGCCGCCCAGGCGGCCGCCGCACCCACGGCGACGACCGGTTTCGCACCCGGACTCGTACCCGTGTTCACCACCCGGGCCGCGGCCGGGCCCGCAGCGCGCCCCACACCCTGAGCCCGGCCCGGGACGGACCGGCCACACCCTTGCCGAACCGGAACGTCCCGGCCCGGCCCGGGCCGACAACGGTGGCCGCGCCCTTGCCCGAATGGGCCCGCACCAGCGAGATCACCGTCCATCGCCGGGGTGCGGCCGCCATTCCGCTTCGAGGATGCCGAACACCTCGGAGTCCCGCCAGCCGTCCCGGATCAACGCGGTGTGCCGATGCCGCCCTTCGTACGTCATGCCGAGCCCGGCCAGCGACCGGGACGACGCGAGGTTGCGGGGGTCACAGGTCGCGTAGATCCGGTGGAGTCCCAACTCCCCGAACCCGCGCGACAGTAGCTCCCGTCCGATCGCCGTACCCACGCCACGCCCCTAGGCCCCCGGGTGCACGATGTAGGCGATTTCGCCCTGCCGATGGCGACGGTTGCGAATGCGCAGCTCACCCATGCCGACGAGTTCGCCCCCGAAGCGGGCGACGTAGACGTATCGCTGCTGACGGGCGTGCGACCAGGCGTCGACGGCGGTCTGCACGAACGCGCGCGTCTGGTCCTCGGTGTTCGGCCCCCACGCCTGGTAGCGACAAGCCTCCTCAAGGCCGGCCCAGGAGTGCACGGCCTGCCAGTCGTCGAGCACGGGCTTGCGCAACGTCACCGCGGATCGGGTCATCAGCGGATCCTGCCGGATTCCGTACGGGCGGGAGCCGGAGCCGGTTGGTCCGGGCGCCGGCCACCGGCCACCCCGCCCGCGGCTCAGCGGGCCTCAGGGTCCCGGCCGAAGAAGGCGGCCAACCGGTCGTAGACCGGCGCGTCCTCGGGCGCGGCCACCTCGGGGCCGAAGGAGTGGTGCTCCTCCTCGCTGCCCCGGTACTGGGGGCGCAGCGCGCCGCGCCCCCAGTCGAGCGCGGCCCGCCCGACCTCCTGGTCCAGGCCGGCCGTGGACTGGCCGGTGGAGCGGGCCACGTCCCAGCCGTGCACGGCGAACTCGGCGATCTGCTGGTCCAGCGGGAAGCGGGCGGGCAGGTGCTTCCCCCCGGGGAGTTCGATGACGCCGTCCAGGTCGCCGGGCGCGCGCCAGGCGGCCACCAGCTCTTCGGCGCCGGCCTCGAAGGCGTGCAGCCAGTCGCCCTCGACCCGGTCGAAGGGCTGTGACCAGTCCGGGTCGCCGCCCTCGGCCCGGAGGGTGAACTGCCGCAGGTCGAACAGGAGGTGGCTGACGAGCTGGGTGACGTCCCAGGAGCGGCAGGTGCTCGGGTGGATGCCCTGCTCGGCACCGATGCCGTCGATCAGCCCGGCGGTCTGGGCGAGGGCTCGGGCGAGCAGGTCGATCGGATCTTCCGTTGCGGTCATGGCGCACCTCTTCGCTTCGGGGCGAGCGGTCGGACCGGCCGATCGTAAGCGGGGGGACCGACAACCGGCCCGGCGCAACACCGCGCCGGGCCGGCCGTCGCCCCCGTTCGACCGGCCCGCCGACCGCCGGCCACCCCGAACGGGCCGGACCACGCCGGACCACGCCGGACCAGGCCCGATCGGGCCCGATCAGGCGGCGAGGCCGCCGTCCACGGCGATCTCGGCGCCGGTGATGTACCGGCCGTCCTCACCGACGAGGTGCGCGATGGTGGCCGCGACGTCCTCGACCCGGCCGTAGCTGCCGAGTGCCGTCAACCCGCGCTGGAACTCCGCCGACGGACCGTCCGCCGGGTTCAGCTCGGTGTCGATCGGGCCGGGGTGGACGACGTTCGCGGTGATCCCCCGCGGGCCCAGCTCGCGCGAGAGCGCCTTGGTGAGACCGATCATCGCGGCCTTGCTCGTCCCGTAGAGCGTGGCACCGGGGAAGGCCACGTGCTTCGCGACGCAGCTGCCGATCGTGACGATCCGCCCGCCCTCGGTCAGGTGGGCCGAGGCCGCCTGGGCGTAGAGGAACGGCGCCCGGACGTTCACCTCCAGCACCCGGTCCACGTCGTCGAGCGTGAGCTCCTCGATCGGGCCGAGCACGCCGACGCCGGCGTTGTTGACCAGGATGTCGAGCCGCCCGAAACGCTCGGCCACGGCCTCGACCACGGCCCGGACGGCCTGCGGGTCGGCACTGTCCGCCCGGACGGCCCAGCCGCGCCGGCCCATGCCGGTGATCTTCGCCGCGACCGCCTCGGCCCGCTCCGCACTGCCCTGGTAGGTGACCACGACGTCGGCGCCGTCCTCGGCCAGCCGCAGGGCCACCGCCGCCCCGATCCCCCGGCTGCCGCCGGTCACCAGGGCCACCTTGCCGTCGAGCTTCGCAAGCTGGGTCATCGTCATATCGTCAGAACTCCTTGACTCGTTCGCGGACATGACTCAATCCTCGACCGGCGCCGCCCACGAGTCCGGCGGTATTCGGACGTCGCGTTCAATCTTCAACAATCGGCTGTTCCCAGTAGTACGAAGCCACCGCGGGCTGGCCGGTCCAGTTCGGACCGGCCGCCGGATCCGCCCCCAGGTACCCGAACGGCAGGCGCACGGTCCGCGCACCGTCCAGCACCAGCAGGTGCCGCCGGGCCCGGTACTCGAACCCGGCCGCGCGCAACGCCGTCAGGACGGCGCGCGCGGCGCTCGATCCGTCCGCCCGGCGCACCGAATCCGGGTCGAAGTGCGCGGCGAACCGCCCGTCCGGCACCAGCCGGCCCGCCGCACGGGCGATCGCACCGAGCTGGTCGCCGAGGTAGTGCAGTCCGTGCACACAGGTGATCAGGTCGTAGGCGCGCTCCGGCACCCAGTCCGCCACCGCCGCCGTCACCAGCTCCAGCCGCGCCGCACCCGCCGGCAGGGCGGCCGGCGGGGCCGACGGACCCACCAGGTCGACACCGGTCAGCACGCTCGCGGTCGGCAGCCGGCGGGCGGCCTCGACGAGCGCCCGCCCCTCCCCGCTGCACAGGTCCAGCCAGCTGGGGGCGCCGCAGCGGCCGCCCAGCCACCCGGCCGGGTCGAAGCCCAGCTCCCGGGTGTAGCTGTTGACGCCGCTGAGCCCTCGCTCGCGGTTCATGGTGTTGTTGGCGACCACGTCCGAGCTGGTCAACTCGCCGTCACCGATCAGTCGGGGCATGGCGTCGACCCTACCGACGCGCCCGAGCGGCCGCCCCTGGACGGGGCGGCCGCTCGGTGCGAGGTGCGGGGCGGGCGTCAGACGCTGAGCGTCTGACCCGGGAAGATGAGGTCCGGGTTGCCGCCGATCGCCTTGACGTTCTTGGCGTGCAGGCTCGCGGTGTCGGTGCTGAACTTGGCCGCGATGTCGCTCAGGGTGTCGCCGCTCTTGACGGTGTAGCTGCCGCCGGAGCCGTTCCGGTCGGCGGCGGCCGGCTTGGCCGGCTTGGCGGTGTCCTGGGACTTCCAGGACTGGGTCTTCTGCGGCTTCTGGGCCTGGTCGCCCTGCGCGGCCTTGCCCGGGGCCTGCTTCGCCTGCGGGGTCTGCGCGGGCTTGGCGGGCTTGGCCGGCTGCTGCGCCTTGGGGGCGGCCTGGGCGGCGGTGTCGACGGCCGCCGGGGCGCCGCCCTTCGCCAGACCGGCCTTCGCCGAGCAGACCGGCCAGGCGCCGGGCCCCTGCGAGGCGAGCACCTTCTCGGCGACCGAGATCTGCTGCGCCTTGGTGGCCTGGTTGGCCTGCGAGGCGTAGGCGGTACCGCCGTACGCGGCCCAGGTGGACGGGGTGAACTGCAGTCCGCCGGAGAAGCCGTTGCCGGTGCTGATGCTCCAGTTGCCACCGCTCTCGCACTGGGCGACGGCGTCCCAGGTCGAGGTGGGCGCGGCGGAGGCCGAGGTGGCCGTGACGAGGCCGGCCACCGGGAGGGCCGCGACGGCCCCGCCGACCAGCACCAGACGGGCACGGCTGCGGCGCTTCCCGGCGGTGGTGGTGTTGGTGGTGGCAGCGGCGGTCTCGTTACGGATCGTCATGAAAGTCCTCTCGACAAGCCCCGGGCGGGCAGGCGGAACCAGACCCTTGGCAGGGCCTTCGCGCTCACCTCACTCGACGGGCGGCCGGGCACGTGTCGGACGTGCCGCGCCGCCCCGGCCACCCTCGCTCGCCGACGGCCTGTTCGAGCCGGTCGCGTCAACGGGCACGGCCCTCGCGCCGGGGGTCAGTCGGCGGGCTGTGCGTCGGGGGTGAACCCGGGTGGTGCTCGTTGCACCGCCAATGAAGCTACGGCCCCCACCGGGGCGGCTTCAAGCAATTCTTGGACGCCGCAGGTCAGTTGACTGTTACCGGCGGTATCGATCATGAAACTGTGCCCGAAATTTACGTGTTTGACCGCATTTTCAAGATCGAATGATCAATTTCCGTGCCATCGCTCACACCTGTCCATCTGTGAGGCCCCCCACACCGTCGACACAGAGCGATGGCGCGCCGACGGACCGTCACCACCGCCACCGGAGTTCCCGGTTCCGTGGACCGCCCCCGTGGCGTCGCCCACACCTGTCACTTAGCGTGGCCACGCCATGCGCAGCGCGTAGCACACGACCAGTCCGTACCCGACGCAGTAGCTGAGCGCCCGGGCCCGCGGCGAGAGTCGCGCGCCCACCGAGACGCCCACCGCCGCCAGCCCCTGCTGCCAGAGCAGCGAGGCCACCAGCACCCCGGCGACGAAGGCCGCGCCACCCGCGCCGCCCTGCGGGCCGCTACCGCCCGTGACCAGGGCGGCGAAGTAGAGCGCGGTGGTCGGATTCACCGCCGTCAGGGCGGTGAACCGCAGGAAGGCCCGGACCGGAGGGCCCGCTGGCCCCGCCCCACCCACGCCCGCCGCGCCCACGAAGGCCCTACCGCCCCGGCCCGCCCTGCGGCCCCGGTTCGCCCTGCCCCGGCCCGCCCTGCCGCCCCGGGCTGCCCTGCCCGGGCCCGCCGGGCCGCCCGGTGCCCGCCGCAGCCCGAGCAGCCCCCGGACCGCCACCACCGCCAGCACCACCGCCGAGCCGATCCGGGCCCAGGACTCCCAGCCGGCGGAGGTCGTTGCCCATCGGGAGCCGAGCGCCGTGGCGAGCGCCGCGTACGCCGCGTCCACGCAGGCCACCGCGCACGCCGCACTCACCGCGGCCGCGCGCCCGCGCCGCCCCTCCTCCAGCAGCAGCACCCCGACCGCCCCCAGCGGCACCGCCACGCCCAGGCCCGCCCCGACGCCCGCCAGCGCCGCCGCCGCGGGCCCCGCCGCGGCCGCCGCGGCCTGGATCGGGTCCGTCGCCGTCACCCCGGCCCCGAGGGCCGTCCCGAAAGTCATGGGGCCACCGTCGCCCACCCGCCGCGACAACGGCGGCCGGAAACCGGCCAGGGCCGCGACAATCGCGGTATGGATGCCCTCGACAGCGAAATCATCGGCGAACTGCGCGCGGACGCGCGGATCTCCTACCGCGACCTCGGCGCCCGGGTGGGCCTGAGTGCCAACGCGACGGCCGACCGGGTCCGCCGGCTGGTCCGCAGCGGTGTGATCCGGGGCTTCACCGCCCTGGTCGACCCGGCCGCCGACACCGCTCGTCCGGGCCTGACCGTCTTCGTCGACGTCCGGCTGCGCCCGGAGACGGACAGCGACGCCTTCGAGACCACCGCGCTACGACTGCCCGGCGTCACCGAGGCCGCCCATGTCACCGGCGAGTACGACTACCTGCTGCGCGCCCGGGTGGCCGACGCCGCCGGACTCGACCAGCTGCTGCGCCGGCTGAAGCACGAGGCGGGCGTCGCCCACTCCAACACCCGGCTCGCCCTGCGGATCGCCACCCGCTGACCGGGGACCCGGCACCCGGCCGGGTCAGATCCCGCCACCCAGCCCCGCGTCGCGCGCCAGCAGCGCCGCCTGCACCCGGTTCTCGCAGCCCAGCTTGGCCAGGATCCGGCTGACGTACGTCTTCACCGTCGCCTCGCTCATGTGGATCCGGGCGCCGGCGTCGGCGTTGGAGAGCCCCTCGCCCAGCAGGGCCAGCACCTCCAGCTCGCGCGCGGTCAGCACCTCCAGCCGCTGCCGGGCGGACGCCCCCCGGGCCGCGGCCGGGCCGCCGCGGGCGCCGGCCAGCGAGTCCACGATGTACCGGGTCGCGGCGGGAGAGAGGAAGGCGTTCCCGGTGGCGGCGGCGCGGACGGCCTGGATCAGCTCGGCCGGCGCGGTGTCCTTGAGCAGGAACCCGGCCCCGCCCTCCGTGACGGCGCGCAGGACGTTGTCGCGCTCCCCGAAGGTGGTGAGGATCAGCGCCCGCGCGCCGGGCACCACCCGGCGCAGCTCGCCGAGGGCGGTCAGCCCGTCCATGACCGGCATCTGGATGTCCAGCAGGACGACGTCGACCCGGTGGGCCAGCGCGAGGTCGAGGGCCTGCCGGCCGTCCGCGGCCTCGGCGACCACGTCGATGTCGTCGGCGGAGGACAGGATCATCCTGATCCCGGCCCGGATGAGCGGCTCGTCGTCGGCGACGAGGACTCGGATCACTGCTGGTCATCCCCTCGATGTGGTGCGGGTGGCGCTGCTCGCCACCATCCTCACATCTCGCGGGCCGACCGGTCACCGGCCCGGGCGGCGCCGGTGGCGAGGCGTCAGGACCGGGCCGGGTAGTGCTGCTTCTCCAGCAGCACGCCGTCCTTGAAGCAGAACCGCGCCACCTCCTCCTCGCTCCCCAGGCCGCCCGTGGTCCCGTAGACGAAGTAGCGGCAGGAGGAGCCGGCCGGCGGGGTCGGGCCGCTGCCCTCGTAGTCCTGGGTGAAGAGGCTGTTGCCGATCGGGAGGCGGCCCCCCACCTCGGCCTCGGGAGTGCCCTCCTGGAGCGAGTCGTACAGCCCGCGCGGCACGGTCGCGTCGCCCGCGGCGCCGATGAAGGCCACCACGCCCCAGACCAGCAGCCCGAGCACGGTGAGCAGCACCACCACCCCGCCGACCGCGCAGCCGATCGCCGGGCTGCGCCGCCGCCGGTCGCCGGACCCGCTCCCGACCTCCGGCAGCACGTCCCGCACCCAGGCCTCCTCCTCCCCGGCCGCGCCCGGGGCGGCGGCCGGATCGCCGCCGGCCCCCTGGTAGGGCAGCACCGCGGCGAGCCGGAACCCGGCCTCGGCGGTCGGCCCGGCGTGCACCATCCCGCCGACCAGCCGGGCCCGCTCACGCAGTCCGGTCAGCCCCTGACCGCCGCTGACCGCCGCGACCCGGCCACCCGCCGGCACGTCGGCCGGCTCCGGGGCGCGGGGGTTGGCCACCTCGACCACCAGGGCGTCCGGCTCGTAGCGCAGCGCCACCGAGATGGGCGCGCCGGGGGCGTGCTTGTGCGCGTTGGTGAGCGCCTCCTGGACGATCCGGTACGCGGCCTGGCCGACGCTGGCGGCCGCGGGTCGGCGCTCGCCGTCCTCGCCGAAGGAGACCGTCGTCCCGGCCGCCCGGGAGGACTCGACCAGCTTCTCGATGCCCTCCGTGCCACCGGTGCGCACGGTGGCCCCGGCCGGCCCGCCGACCGGGGCCGGCTCCCGGGCGCTCGACTCGTCGTGCAGCACGCCGACCACCTCGCGCAGCTCGCGCATCGCGGTGACGGCGGCCAGCCGCAGCACGCCGACCGCCTCCCGCTGCCGGTCGGACAGGGTGCGGTCGACCTCCAGCGCGCCGGAGTGGACGGAGATCAGGGCGAGCTGGTGGCCCAGGCTGTCGTGCATGTCCTGGGCTATCCGGTGCCGCTCGCGCAGCCTGGCCTGGTGCGCCACCATGGCACGCTCGCGCAGCAGCTGCTCGTTGCGCTCGCGCAGCGCGTCCAGCAGTGCCCGGCGCTGGGCCCGGTAGCGGCCCCAGAGCGCGGGCAGCACGGCGATCAGCAGGAACCCGCCCAGCGAGAGCCCGATCGTCAGCTTGATCGGCGTCGACCCGGCCTCCTTCACGGCGCTGACGGCCGTCGTCAGCAGGAAGGCACCGGCGAACGAGCCGGCCAGCACGCCGACCCGCTTCACCCGCGCGCCGGCCGACCAGCCGGCGAAGACCAGCAGCGGCAGTGTCCCGCCGAACCAGCCGCAGGCGCCGGCCGCGAGCAGCAGCACGGTCGAGGGCAGGGCGCGCCGGAGCAGGAAGAGCACGGCCGCCCCGAGGCCGACGACCGGCCAGAGGCAGGTGTGGGAGACCATCTCGATCAGCGCCGCGAGCGCGCCCACCAGCAGCGCGCCGACGGCCTCCCGGGCCACCGTCCAGGGCCGCCAGGGCCCGGGCAGCGCCGCTCGTACCGCCCTCGACCAGGCCTTCGCTATCGCGTCCACGCCGCGAGGTTAGCGAAGCGGCCCGCCCGGGCACCGCCACCGTTCGTCGTTGCCCGCCCCGACGAAAGTCGCGGGCCCGACGGAAGTCGCGGGCTCCGTCGGCGGCTGCGGCCGGCTCACCCGTAGGCGGTGAGCATCAGCGCCACGTCGTCCACCCGGTCGGTGGAGCCGACCTCCTGGAGCAGCCGTTCCGCCAGCCGTTCCAGCCCGTCCTCCGCGTCGCCGGCCGCGCCGGCCGGTCCGGTGAGGGCGTCGCGCAGCCGGTCCACGCCGTGGTCGATCTCCACCGCGGGGTCCTCGACCAGCCCGTCCGTGTAGAGCGCGAGCAGCGAGCCCGGCGCCATCCGGAACTCGCTCACCGGGTACTCGGCCCAGTGGTCGACGCCGAGCAGCGGCCCGCCCGCCACGTACAGCGCCTCGGTGCTGCCGTCCGGGTGGCGCAGCACCGGCGGGAGGTGGCCGGCCCGGGCGATCCTGGCGGTGCCGTCGGCGGGGGTGAGCCGGATCAGGCAGCAGCTGGCGAGCAGCCCGGGGTCGAGGTCGAGCAGCAGCCGGTTGGTCTGCGTGAGCACCTGGTCCGGCGGCTGGCCGCTGGCGGCGAAGGCCCGGACCGCGCTGCGCAGCTGGCCCATGGTGGCGGCGGCGCCGACGCTGTGGCCCTCGACGTCGCCGATCACCAGGTTGAGGTCGTGGCCGGTGACGATGGCGTCGTACCAGTCGCCGCCGATCTCCATCCCCTGGGTGCCGGGCAGGTAGCGGGCGGTGATCCGGACGTTCTCCAGGCGCGGCAGCCGGTGCGGCAGCAGGGCCTGCTGGAGGCCGCGGGCGAGGGCGAACTCGGCGTCGTAGAGCCGGGCCCGCTCCAGGGCCTGGGCGATGAAGCCGCCGAGGGCGGTGAGCAGCCCGCGTTCCTCCAGGGTGAAGGCGCGGGACTCGTCGAAGCCGATGATGCAGCTGCCGACCGGGTGGCCGGAGGCGATCAGCGGCAGGAACGCCCAGGCGCGCATCTCGTCCAGGGCGATGCCGGGGTAGGCGGCGGCGAGTTCGTGGACGGACTCGAAGAAGATCGGTGTGCCGGAGCTGAGCGCCTCGGCGCCGGGCACCCGGGCGCCGATCGGGGTGCCCTCGAAGCGGTCCAGGAAGCCGTCCGGGTAGCCGCTCTGGGAGACCAGGTGGAGGCGCTTGTCGCGGACGGTGTAGATGGCGAGCTCCTGGCCGCCGAAGGCCGGCAGGATCTGGTCGGCGACGGCCCGGCAGACCTCCCGGACGGTGACGGCCTCGCTCAGCGCGCTGGCCAGCTGGAGCAGGTGGTACATGGCCCCGACGCTGGTCCGGGCGCCGGGCGGGGGTTCGGCCGGCGGCTCCGGCGCGCCGGAGGACGGCTCGGCGGCGACCACCCGGCCGGTGACGCCGTGGGTGTCCGGGTAGAGCGAGAACGCCAGCCAGCCGTCCGGCGGGCGGGCCGCGAGGAAGGCGGTGGGCTGCTGGGAGACCATCGCGGCGCGGTAGCGGTTCTCGTAGACCGGGTCGGAGAGCCAGGGCAGCACGTCCCACGGGTGGTGGCCGACCAGGTCCTCGCGGCGGGCGTGCAGCAGCAGCTCGACGCTGCGGTTGGCGTAGGTGATCCGGCCGTCCGGGTCCAGCGAGAAGACGCCGTCGCGCAGCCGCTCGACGGCTTCGGCCGCGGCGGTGCCGGTCCGGGTGTCCAGCACGGCGCCGACCAGGTGGGTGCGGCCCTCCGGCCCGGCCGTCTCGGGCACCCGGCCCCAGAGCTCGACCGGATAGGGGTGGCCGTCGTGGTCGAGCACCCGGACCCGGGCGGCCAGCATCCGGCCCTCGTCCAGCGCGGCCCGGGCGGCGGCCCGGAACTCGGGCAGGTCGCCGGGGGCGATCCGGGTGGTCAGGGTGGCCGCCCGGCCGTCGAACTCGGCGGGCGACATCCCGAAGATCTCGCAGAACGGCTCGTCGACGGCGAGCGCCCCGGTGGCCAGGTTCCAGTCGAACAGGCCGACCCTGGTGGTCGGCGGGGACGGTGGCGCCAGCTCGACCACGGCGGTCTCGCCATTGGGTTCGATCAGCCGCCCGTTCCCGTCCAGCGCCGCCAGCGCGGCGGCCAGCCCGTCGGCCACCGACCGCAGGTGCCGCTGCGCGCCCGGCGGCACGCCTTCGTCCGAGGCGGCCCAGAGCACGCAGATCACCCCGTACGTCTCCTTGCCCGCCTTGACGGGTACGCAGGCGGAGGCGAAGTCGTAGGGCATGCCGACGGCCATCTGCGGGAAGCGCCGCATGGTGTCCTCGGTGTCGGCCAGCGCGATCACCCGGCCGGTCCGGAAGCTGACCGCCACCGGCATCGGCCCGGCGGCGGCGATCCGCCGGTACTGGGCGATGATCGACAGCGGCACGCCCGCGATGGTGCAGAGCACCAGTGAGCGCCGGTCCCGGGCCCGCAGGTAGACCATCCCGCCGTACGCGTCGGTCTCGGCGAGCACCCTGCGGACGGCGGTCGCGAGCAGCGCGTCCCGCTCGTGCGTCGCCCCGGCCACGGCATCGCGCTCCCAGGGGCGGCGCGCGTCGGGTCGCGTCGCCCGAGTCCCGCCGGTCACACGCGGACCGGGCCGGTCCGCCGGCACACCCTGGCGCATCCTCTCTTGCTACGCCCGGGTCAAGGGACTGTCAAGGCGAGCCCCGCGTGCCGCCCGGCCCGGACCGCGCCAGCATGGTCACCATGCCGACCGATCCGGGCCGCACCACCGTGGTCAACCTCAAGGGCCACCGCGACGATCCCGACTACGCCGACGTCGTCTACGTCGGGCGGGCGATGCACCGCGGCGGCTGGCACCTCGACGAGTCCCCGCTGCACTGCCCCTACCGGCCCGGACCGGACCTCAGCCGGGAGCGGATGCTCGTCGAGTACCGCGCCTACCTGCTGGACCGGCCGGACCTGCTCGCCCTGCTGCCGGAGCTGCGCGGCCGCCGGCTCGGCTGCTGGTGCGTCCCGCTCGCCTGCCACGCCCAGGTGCTCGCCGAGCTGGCCGACCACGGCAGCTGAGGCGGCCCGCCGGGGCCCGCGGCCCTCCTCCGGGTGGCCGGGCGCCGCCCCCGGCACCGGCCGCCCGCGAACCGTCCGGACGCGCTTCGATATCCTCACTCGGACAGCGCAGCGCAGCGGCTGCCCCGGGGAAACGAGTACGTCCATGCAGCCGGCACCGTCCGACCGTGCCCGAACGGCGCAGACCGAGGAGGCCGGCGCCGCCTGGCAGTGGGACGGCGAGAGCGACGACCGGCCGGCCGAACCGGCCGACGTGCTGAGCGGCGGCTCCGAGGCGGGCGGCGGGCCGCGGCTGACCCGGCGGCCGCTGCTGACCGGCGCCGGGGTGCTCGCGGCGGGCGCCGCGGTCTGGGCGTTCGCCCGCTCGGCGGACGAACCGGCGCCCGCTCCGCCCCGGCCGCTGCCGACCCGCGTCGCCGGACCGCAGCCCCTCTGGACGTACCGGGGCCGGGAGGCGATGGCGTCCGAGCGGCTGACCGGCCGCCCGGCCGTCCCCGTCTTCCTCACCCGCGAGGGGCTCCAGGTGCTCGACCCGGCCGACGGCAGGCCGCTGCGGCTGCTGTCGTTCGCCGCGGCCAAGGCGGACTGGCCGAACGACGTGCAGCAGCCGGGCGCCCATGTGGTGGTCGGCCCCGACCGGGTGTTCACCACCTCCAACGGCCACCTCGACAGCCACCACCTCACCGACCCGGCCGCCGGGTGGAGCCTGCCGCTGCCGGAGGTGCTGGGCAACGGCACCGTCACGCTGTTCGGCTGCGCGGGCGACGTCGTGTACGGCGAGTTCGAGCCCCGGCCGTTCACCGGGGACGGCCGGCTCTTCGCGGTGCACGTCACGGACCGCCGGGTGCTCTGGTCCCGTCCGTCCGAGGGGGAGCGGCCGCTCTCCCCGCTCACCGCGGCCGGGGGCCGGGTGCCGGCCTTCGACGGCTCGGCCGGCGGCCTGCGCCTGCTGGAGGCCGCCACCGGCAAGCGGCTCTGGACCGTGCCCACCGACAGGGGCACGGGCTGGGCGGTCACCGACCCGGAGCACGTCTACGCCCCGCTGGGCCCGGCCGGGCTGCGGGCCCTGCGGGTGGCGGACGGCGGCCCGCACTGGTCGGTCGTCCCGGGGCCGGCCGACGAGTGGCGGCTGCTGCCGCCGGTCGCCGGTGGCGCCCTGGTCCACCTGTTCCGCGACAACGGCCTGGTCACCGCCCACGCCGCGGACACCGGGGCCCAGGTCTGGGAGCACCGCCTGCCGTTCCGGCTGGACCGCCGCAGCAGCCCGCTGCTCGCCGGGCCGGTCCTCTACGTGCCCGGTCCGGCCGCTGCGGGCGTCCGCGCCCTGGACGCCGCCACCGGCGAGGAGCGCTGGACCTTCCGCGACTCCGGCCCCGGGGTGGACGTCTGGTCGCTCTCCCACGACGCGACCCGCCTGTACGCCGGCCACGACGACGTCCTGCACGCGCTCCCGCTCGCCTGACCCGCGGTCACCGCTGCGCGGCCCCGGTCCCGCCGCCGCCCCGGCGACGGGGGAGGATGGCGGCGTGCAGGTACACCCGATCTCGCCCGACCGGCTCGCCGAGCGCCTCGCCGACCGCGTCACCGCCCTGCCCGGAGCCGGTGAGCGGTGGCTGCGGGTCGCCGTGGACGGCGCCCCGGCCGCCCGGCCCGACGCACTCGCCGACGCGCTGGTGGAGCCGCTGCGGGAGCGCGGCCGCCCCACCCTGCGGGTGTCGGCGGCCGCCTTCCTCCGCCCGGCCTCGGTCCGGCTGGAGTACGGCAAGCAGGACCCGGACGCCTACCACGACCTCTGGCTGGACGACGGCGCCCTGCTGCGCGAGGTGCTGGACCCGCTGGAGCCCGGCGGCACCGGCCTCGTCCTGCCGTCGCTGCGCGACCCGGTCACCGACCGGGCGACCCGCGCGCCGTACACGCCGCTGCCGCCCGGCGGCGTGCTGCTGCTGGACGGCGCGCTGCTGCTCGGCCGCTGGCTGCCGCTGGAGCTGACCGTCCACCTGGCGCTCACCCCGGCCGCGCTGGCCCGCCGCACACCGGCCCAGGAGCAGTGGACGCTGCCCGCGTTCGCCCGCTACGCGGCCGAGACCGTCCCCGCCAAGGCGGCCGACCTCACCGTCCGGGTCGACGACCCGCGCCACCCGGCCCTGGTCGAGTAGCGGTCCGCGTCCCGGGGGCCGGCCCGCGCTGGCAGTGCGGGCACCAGAAGGCCACCCGCTCCTGCGGCGGCGTGCCCTGGGTCGCCGTCCGGACGACCGTGCCGCAGCGCGCGCACGGCCGCCCGGCCCGGCCGTACACCCAGTGCCGGCGGCCCGGCCGGGTGTCGCCGGTGGTGACGTGCCCGGGGCGCAGCCGGTTGGCGTCGAGGATCTGCTGGGAGCGCTCCACCAGCCGTTCGGGGCGCGGGAGTTCGCCGACCGGCGTCCACGGGGTGACCCCGGCGAGGAAGCAGAGCTCATTGGCGTAGACGTTGCCGATGCCGGCCAGGTTGCGCTGGTCGAGCAGCGCCTCGGCGAGCGGCCGACCGGGCTGGGCCAGGAGCCGGCGGACGGCCTCGCCCGCGTCCCAGTCGGGGCCGAGCAGGTCGGGCCCGAGGTGGCCGACGACCCGTTCCTCCTCGGCGGTGCGCAGCAGTTCGACGACGGGCAGCCGGTAGCCGACCGCCGTGCTGTGCTCGGTGCCGAGGACGGCCCGGATCTGCCAGGCGGGCCCGCCCGACCATCGCTCGCCGGGGCGGTAGACCGCCCAGCGGCCGTCCATCCGCAGATGGGTGTGGAGGGTGAGGCCGCCGTCGAGCCGGGTCAGCAGGTGCTTGCCGCGCGGGGCGACCTCCAGCACCCGCCGCCCGGTCAGATCGGCGGTGGCGTGCGCGGGCACCCGCAGATCGGCCGCGGTCAGCACCCGGCCGGCCAGTTCCTCGTGCAACCGGGCCGCCACACGGTAGACGGAGTCACCTTCAGGCATGCCCCCATCCTCCCCCGCCGGCCGGCGCCGACACGGTCGGCGGGGCCTACTTCTCGCGCACCACGACGACCGGGCAGGGGGCGTGTTCGGTGAGGTGGCGGCTGACGGATCCGAGCAGGGCGCCGGAGAATCCGCCGAGGCCCCGGCTGCCGACCACCAGCAGGGCGGCGCCCTGGGCCGCCTCCAGCAGGGCCTGCGCGGCATTGCCGGGCATCACCGTCTCGGCGACCCGGACCCCGGCGTCGGCCCCGGCGACCTTGGCGACCGTCTCGGAGAGCGTCCGCCCGGCCAGCTCCTCGGGGTTGAAGCCCTCGGCCGGGGGCATCGCGAGCCCGGCCCAGCCGTAGAACGCCGGGTACTCCCAGGCGGCGATCGCCCGGACGCCGCCGCCGGCCAGCCTGGCGTAGTCGATCGCCCAGCGCAGCGCCCGCTCCGAGGCGGGCGAGCCGTCCACGCCGACGACGATCAGGGGTTCCGCGCTGTCGGCCATGCCGCTGCTCCTTGTTCGACGATCCCGGCTTCACCTGCCGCTGACCAGGCAAACATAGATCAATACGGGCATATGGCCGCTAATTGCCACGCCGAAGACGTCGAAAACTTTCGAACCCTGTGCGGTCCCGCCCCGAGACCCGAGACCCGAGACCCGAGAAGCGTGACGCGCCCGCGGGTCCGGTGGACGGGCGGCCCGGAGGCGGAGACTGGTACTGGCGGGTGCGCGGGCCTCGTTGCC